>NZ_JBMDKU010000009.1:0-206330 GCF_057809855.1 Phenylobacterium sp. FG114
GGCCGCGCCTCGCCGACGCCCCCATCGCCGGCAGGCGGCGCGCCGCCGCGCGGATCTGGCCCTGGCGGAGGGGGCGGCGCCGGACCCGTCCAAGGCGGGCCGGGATCGACGCCGCCGCGGGCCAGCCCGCGCGCCGGCGCCGAGGGCGGCGGCGGGCAGAGCGGCGACGCGCCCGCCGACCCGCCGTCCGCAGCTGCGCCCCTCGGACACGCCGCACGCTCCGCCGAGACCATCGCCCGGGAAAGCGAGGACGCCCGTCGTGACTTCCATCGCGCGGCGCAGGGCAGCGCAGCAACGGCGCGCACGCCGGCGCGCGGCGGACGCGGCGCGGCCCTGCAGGCCTTCTTCGTGGCCAACGCCGGCCGGGCGCTGCTGCCGGGCAACGAGACGTCGGGCGCGATCTCGCCGCAGCTCCGGGACGAGGAGACGTAAGTCATGCATCCGTTCTTCCGATCGAAGCGGGCGCTCTCGGCGACGCCGGTCGCTACGCCCTACCAGAAGGCGGGACAGGTCTGGGACGAGCGCATGGGCCTCAGCCTGGCGCATGCCCGAAACTGGCGGCGGATGGCCTTCGCCAACCTCGCTGTCGCGGGCTTCCTGGGCGCCGGCTGGTGGATGCAGTCGCAGCAGGCGGTCGTGCGGCCCTTCGTGGTCGAGGTGAGCCAATGGGGCCAGACCCAGCGCATCACCGCGCTCGACGGCCGCTACGAACCCACGCAGGCCCAGGTCGGCCATGCGCTGGCGTCCTGGATCCGCGCGGTCCGCGCCAAGTCGGTCGACCCGGTGGTGATCCGGCAGAACTGGCTCTCGGCCTACGATCTCGTCACCCCACGGGCCGCGGGCTTCCTGAACGCCTGGGCGCAGACCCACGACCCCTTTGCCGAGATCGGCCGCGAAGCCGTCAACGTGGAGATCCTCAACGTCGTGCGCCGAAGCCCGCGGACCTACGACCTGCAGTGGCGCGAGACCCGCTTCGTCAACGGCCAGCAGGCCGCCCAGACCCGCTGGCGGGCGCTGATCACCTTCAAGCTCGATCCGCCGAAGACGGAAGCCGAGCTGCTCAAGAACCCGCTCGGACTTCGCATCGAGGACGTGTCATGGACCCCCGACGCCTCCTAGCGATCGGCGCGATCGCCGTCGCCCTCGCCGGTTGCTCGCACCTTCAACGGCTGGGCCTGTCCAGACCGCCCGACGCCCTCGCGACCGCCGCGGCGCCGGCCCCGGCGCTGACGTCTCCCGTGTCCGCCGTCGGGACCCAGGCGCCCGACCGCGCGCCCGAGACGGACGCATCGGACGGCCGCGCCGCAGCGGCCCCCACGCGAACCTTCGCGACCATGGCCCCGATCCCCAATCCGGGCCGCCGGGCCCGGCCGGAAGGCCCGCGCAGGGCCTCGGCGGCGCCGGACGATCTGGCCGCCCCCGCCCCGCCGGCCCGCGGGCGGATGGCGATCGCGGCGGCGAACCTCTCGGCCCGCGAGATGTCCCGGCCACGCAGCTTCGTGGGCGGCGTCCAGGTGTTCGCCTACGACCCGGGCCGGATCTACGAGGTCTGGACCGCGCCGCTCCGGGTCACGACGCTCACCCTGTCCCGCGGCGAGTCGGTGGTCTCGAAGGCCGCGGGCGACACCGTGCGCTGGCAGATCGGCGAGACCCAGTCGGGCGAAGGCCCCGAGCAGCGGGCCCACGTCATGATCAAGCCGTTGGTCCGGGGGCTGGAGACCAACCTCGTGCTCGCCACCAATCGCCGCGTCTATCTCATCCAGCTCCGCAGCGGCGGCCCGGAGGCCTTCAACGCCGCGGTGACCTGGGACCTGCGCGGGCTCCTGGACGCCGCCGCGCCGCAGCCCGAGACGGCCCCGGCCGGCCCGCCGCCGATGGTGACGCCCCAGGGTCCGCTGGACGCCGGCTTCCGCATCAGGGCCAAGGGCCGCCGCCCGCCTTGGACGCCGTCGGCGGTGGCGACGGACGGGGTGCGCACCTTCCTGAGCTTTCCGCCCGGCGTGACGGTGGGCGAGGCGCCGGCGCTGTTCGCGCTGGGCGCCGACGGCGAGGTCCAGCTCGTCAACTACCGCCAGCAGGGCGGCCTCTGGGTCGTCGACCGCGTGCTGGGCGCCGCCGAGCTGCGGATGGGTGGCCGCCGCCCGCAGGTCGTGCGCATCCAGCGCATCGGAGCGGCGTCATGACCGAGACCGTGACCGGCGGGCCCCAGGCGCCGCCACCCAAGCAGCCCATGCCGCCCCTCGACGGCCGGGCGCCGCGGCCGTCCATCGTGCGACTGCGGCGCGGGGTGGTGGTGGGCGCGGTGATGGCCGGCGCCGGCCTCGTCGGCGGATCCCTGGCCTGGGCCTTCGTCGTCCAGCCGGAGCTGCGGACCCGCGCCCAGGAGGCCCGGCTGGAGGCGCGGCCGGCCGAGACGCGCGGCGCCGTGCGGCCGAGCGACCGGGTCACCGGCGGCCCCGCCACCTATGCCGACCTGGACCGGCTGCCGGAGCCCCGGGGCCTGGGCAAGGCGACGTCGACAGAGGCCGCCGCGCCGCCCCGGCGGGCGGCGGCGCAACCGGCGCCTCGCCCCGCGGGCCGCAGCCTGGCCGGCGAGGCGCGGGGGTCGGGTCTGTTCTTCGGCGGGGCGGCCTCCCGGACGTCGGCCGCGCCGGCCGGCGACCAGGCCGATCCCGACCGCGCCGACCTGGCGGCGGTCTACAATACCCACGCCCTGCTGGCCCCCATCAGCCCCTACGAGGTCAAGGCGGGCACGGTCATCGCCGCGGCGCTGCTGACCGGCATCGACACCACACGGGCCGGGCCGGTCACCGCGACGGTCACCGAGAACGTCTACGACACGGTGAGCGGCCGCTTCCTGCTCGTGCCCCAGGGCGCGCGCCTGATCGGCCGCCACGAGGGCGAGAGCCGTCACGGCGACAGGCGCGCCTTCGTGGTGTGGGACCGGCTCATCCTGCCCAACGGCAAGAGCCTGATCCTGCCGAAGGAGCCCGGCGTCGATGCGGCGGGCGCGATCGGCGTCCGCGGCCACGTCGACCGCCGCCTGGGCTCGCTGGCGATCGCCACCCTGTTCGCGGGCGCCATCACCACCCTGGGCCAGGCGGCGCGCGACCGCGACGACAGCTCCGGCGGCCTGTTCGGCGACGCGGGCGACGCCGCCGCCATCGAGGCGGCGCAGGTGGGCGGCAAGCTGATCGACCGCGAGCTGGAGGTCCGGCCGACGATCCGGCTTTCGACCGGGTCCCGGGTGCGGGTCTTCGTCACCCGCGACCTGGTGCTGGAGCCCTACCGCCCATGACGGTCCGGCGCCTCTCCCCCCCGCTCTTCGCGGCGGCTCTCGTCGCCGGCGCCAGCGGGGCATGTTCGCAGGCGCAGCCCGCGCCCTGGCTCGTCAACGAGACGCCCAGCGTCCCACGGGGGCTCTACCGCCTGACGCCGGCGCGCGCCGGGCCCGGCGACATCGTGGCCGTGCGGCCGCCCGCGGCCGCCCGCGCCTATCTTGCCGCCCTGGGCGCGCCCCCGGACGCGCGGCTGCTCAAGCGGGTGTCGGCGCAGGCTGGCGAGACGGTCTGCCGGCGCGGGCAGAGGCTGAGCTGGCCTGGAGGCGCCGCCATCGCACTGGCGAAGGACCGCGCCGGCCGCGTCCTCCCCCGCTGGAGCGGCTGCCGTCGGCTTGGACCCGACGGGCTGCTGGTGGTCGGCGACACCCCGCTGAGCTTCGACAGCCGCTACTTCGGGCCGGTCACGACCGCCCAAATCGACGGCGTCTACGCGGAGGTCTGGCGATGGTGAACTCCTGGATGGCGGCCACGGCGGCCATAGCCCTCTTGATGGGCGGCCCGGCGCAGGCCCAGCCGGACTGGCGCGCGGCGGGGGGCGCCATCTTCGCGACTGCCAAGCCCGAACCGGCCGAGGTCGACGCGGCCGGGCCGACGCTGCCGGCCGGTGTCCAACCCCTGGACGCCGCGGTCACCGAGGCCGCCCGTCGGCGCAACATCGACCCCAAGCTGCTTCACGCCTTGATCGCCGTGGAAAGCGCCTATCAGGCCCGGGCCGTCTCGCCGGCGGGCGCGGGCGGCCTCACCCAGCTGATGCCGGCGACCGCCAAGGCGCTCGGCGTCGCGGACCGCTTCGAGCCCTCGGCGAACCTGGCGGGCGGCGCCGACTATCTCGCCCGCCAGCTCCTGCGCTTCGGCGACGTCAGGCTCGCACTGGCGGCCTACAATTCTGGCCCTGACCGGGTAGCCCGCCTCGGCCGCGTTCCGAACATCCCAGAAACTCAGGCCTACGTTTCCGCCGTCGTCGAGTGCTACCTGGCGCTCACCGCCGGGCGCGAGATCCGCCATCGCGGCGATTGCCGGAGGGCCGGACCGTGAGCGGGTCCGGACCGGAGCCGATGGCCGTCGCCGAGCTGGACGAGGACCTGCTCACGCGCGCCGAGGCCTCCGACTACCTGGCCCGCTACAATGTCCGCATGAAGCCGGCCACCCTGGCCCGCATCTGGTCGGTCGGGCAGGACGGCCCGCCCTGCCGTCACATCAGGCGCAAGCCGTTCTATCCCCGCGGCGAGCTTCGCGCCTGGGCGCTGCGGCAGCGCACGGGCCTGCGGGCCTCGCGCGCGCCGTCCGTCCACGAAAGCGACCGGTGAGCGATGTCGCATTGGAAGGACTTCGTCGATCCTGACGCCCGCGCCAGCCGCTACCTCCCCTGGCGCGAGGTCGCCCGCACCACCGGTCTCAGCCGCACGACGGCGTGGCGGCTGCAGAAGCGCGACGACTTCCCCGCCCCCTACGCCATTTCGCCCGGCCGCGTCGGCTACCGCGAGGACGAGGTGGACGCCTGGTGCGTTTCGCGAGGCCACAGCCCGGCTCGGATCAAACCTGCGCGCGTCGCCGTCGCCGAGGCCGGCCCGGCGAGGACGGAGACGGACACCCTGACGCCGAGCCCACACCCGGCCGCGCGCGGCGCGGCGGCGATGACAGACCCGCCGGCCCGCTGCGAACCCGCGACGCCGCGGCCTCGGATCGCGCCACCGGCGTGCATCGAGACACCCTCGAAGCGGGCGAAACCTGGGCGCCGGAGGTCGGAGCACGCCCGGGCGATCGCCCAGCAGATGCTCTTCGACTTCTGACCCGCGGAAAGCCGCGAAACCCCAGCCGGCGGCCACGGGTCGGGCTCTCCGCGGCTTGGGGGCCGGCCGGAGCATGAAGAGGTCTGTCGTCTCCCGACAAGGCCCAGACGGGGCTAGGCGTGATATCCCACAGCGGGCGGCGCCACGTCCGCCACGCCGATCCCCTCGACGAGGGCGGCGACCTGGTCGCGCGCGGCCCGGAAGTTGCGCACCATGGCGTCGGCCGAGAGCGCGATGGCGTTGGGGTCGTCGATCCGCCACTCGATGCGGCGGATCCCATGGAAACGCGGCGGCGCCTTCAGGCCCGGTTCGACGAAGATGAGCTTGTCGACGTTCGACGCCACGATGGTCTCCAGCGCTGTCGCCTGGGCGCCAACGATGTCGATGCCCACCTCGTCCATGACCAGCACCGCCCAGGGGCTGAGGCGGGTAGGCGAGATGCCCGCGCTCCGGAAGATGAACTGAGTTGGATCGAGACGCCGCCGGGCGAGCCCCTCGGCCATCTGGCTGCGGGCGTCGTTACGGCGACCCACAAACACGATCCTCTGCGGACGGGTGCGTCGGATCATGGCCGTCGGTCCGCGCCAAGGCCGTGTCGGGTGACGGTTTCGGCGGGGGCCGCGAAGGCCGCCAGGAACAGGTCGACGCAGGCCGAGGCGCGATCACGAATCTCCTCGCGCTCCAGGCCGTCCGCGTGGCCGAGGATGGCGTGCAGCTGGTGGGGCGCCGTCAGGGCGTCGACGAAGAGCTCCGCCGCCCCCGCGGGATCGGCGATGCGGACGCGGCCTTGCCGGCGGGCCTCGACGAAGAAGCGGGCCACGCTCCGCTTCGCAGCGGGCATGGAGAGAATTTCGGTCAGCTGCCGCGGGTCGGTCTCGCGGTCCGCGCTGAGCGCCAGCAGTCGGGAAAGCTTGGCGCGTTCCGACCCGAGCACATGGGCCAGCAGCGCAAGGGCGTAGCTGGTCAGCGCCGCCTTGGTGGCGCCGTCGCTCAGATCGATCTCCGGTGGGGTGTCGGTCGCGCAGGACCGCGCCAGGAGCGCGGCGATCAGCTCGGACTTGCTGCGGTATTGGTTGTAGAGCGTCTGGCGCGAGACCCCGGCGCTCTGTGCGACCGCGCTGAGCGATGTCGTCGATCCGGATCGCGAGAAGAGGTCCAGCGCGGCGTTGAGGACCGCCTCTCGCTTCGCCACATTGACCCCGCCTCTTTGCCTTGCCACGTCCATCTCCAAAAGGCGGTCGCCCATACGGCCCTCAGGCCGCGTAGCCGCCGACGCGCTTGACGTTGCAGCGGGCCCAGAGCGCGTCGAGCGCCTCGACCAGTTCGTCCATCATCCCGTCGGTGTGACCGGGAGACGGCGTGAAGCGCAGACGCTCCGTGCCGCGTGGCACGGTGGGGTAGTTGATCGGCTGGACGTAGATCCCGTGCTCTTCGAGCAGGATGTCCGAGATCAGCTTGCAGTGGATGGCGTCGCCCACCAGCACCGGCACGATGTGGCTGACCGAAGGCATGACCGGCAGGCCCGCCTTCTTCATCCGCAGCTTCAGGGCGGCGGCGCGCTCCTGATGGGCCAGGCGCACTTCGTTGTGCTCTTTGAGATAGCGGATCGAGGCCACCGCCCCGGCCGCCAGGGCCGGCGGCAGCGAGGTGGTGAAGATGAAGCCGTCGGCATAGCTGCGGATCGCATCGCAGATCACCGCGTCGGCGGCGATGTAGCCGCCCATGACCCCGAAAGCCTTGCCCAGGGTGCCCTCGACGATGTCGATCTCGGCCATCACCCCGTCGCGCTCGGCCACGCCCGCGCCCCGGGGGCCGTACATGCCCACCGCATGCACCTCGTCGAGGTAGGTCAGGGCGCCGTACCGCTTGGCCAGCGCCACCGTGCCGCGAAGGTCGGCGATGTCGCCGTCCATGGAATAGACGCTCTCGAAGGCGATCAGCTTCGGCGCCGAAGGATCGGCTTCCTGCAGCAGCTGCTCCAGGTGCTCCAGGTCGTTGTGCCGGAACACCCGCCGCTGCTCGCGCTTGCCGGCCCGGATCCCCGAGATCATCGAGTTGTGGTTCAGCTCGTCCGAAAAGACGATCAGCCCCGGAAGGATCTTGTAGAGCGTCGACAGCGACGCCTCGTTCGAGACGTAGCCGGACGTGAACAGCAGCGCCGCTTCCTTCCGGTGAAGGTCCGCCAGCTCGTGCTCCAGCTCCACGTGATAGTGCGTCGTGCCCGAGATGTTGCGCGTGCCGCCCGATCCGGCCCCGGCCTCCTCGATGGCCTGATGCATCGCATCCAGCACCACCGGGTTCTGACCCTGCCCCAGATAGTCGTTGGAGCACCACACCGTCACCTCCGACACCGAGCCATCGCCCCGCGTCCAGGTCGCCCGCGGAAACTCACCCCGATGCCGCTTCAGATCCGCAAAGACCCGGTACCGTCCCTCGGCCTGGAGCCGATCGAGGGCGCTTCGCAGCATCAGGGTGTAGGGCATCGCGGACTCGCTTAGGCATCGTCGGAGGGCTTCGCCGCACGGGGAGAAGTCTCACGGAATGATGCATATAACATCAATGCGGATCATTGACATATCTATATGTAGTTCCTACATGTGATGCACCAGGTCGAGGGCATAGCCCCGCCGCTTCGGGGAGGAAGCGCCCCTGGTCAGGCCCGCTGCGATCTCAGCGCAGCGGGCCACCCCCGCTCACGCGCCACCTCAACGGCTCAGCAGGACGCCGGCGATCGCCGCCGCGACCGCGAAGAGCATCCCCACCACCCACCATCCCTGCGGCGTGAGCGGAACCGGCCGGAACCGGCGCCTTGAGCGCCGGCGAAACAGGCGCAGGCTCACGCCTCGGCCTTCGTCCCAGGGCGCGCAGCCCCGGCGTCAACCGCCGCCGCATCGATGAGCTGCGCCTCGAACGCGGCGAGGGTCGCCATGGTGACGATCCGCGAGACCGACTCCCCCAGCCGGCAGATCTGAACGGGGCGGGAGAGCCCGAGCAGGATCGGCCCGATCACGGCGACTTCGCCCAGGGCCTGCACGAGCTTGGTGGCGATCGCCGCGGAGTGGATCGCCGGCATGATCAGGACATTGGCCGGCTCGCTCAGCCGCTGGAACGGGTAGCTCTCCCAAAGCGCGGGGTCGAGCGCCACGTCGGGCGGCATCTCCCCCTCGTACTCGAAGTCCGTCTCCCGCTGGTCCATCAGCGCCACGGCGTCGCGCACCCGCTGGGGCTGTTCGCCCCTGGGATGGCCGAAGCTCGAATAGGACAGGAAGGCCAGGCGGGGCGTGTGCCCCAGCCGCCGGACGGCGGCGGCGGCTTCGCAGGCGATCTCCACCAGTTCGGTGGCGGTCGGGACCTCACTCACCGAGGTGTCGGCCACGAAGATCGTCCGGCCTCGCGCCAGGAGCACCGACAGGCCGAGAACCCGCCCCCCGGGGGTGGCCTCGACGACCCGGGCCACCTCGTCCAGGCACTGGTCGAACTTGCGGGTCACCCCCGTCACCATCGCGTCGGCGTCGCCGAGCGCGACCATGGCGGCGGCGAAGGTGTTGCGGTCGAGGTTGATCAGGCGCTGGACGTCGCGCCGGAGAAACCCCTCGCGCTGCAGCCGCGCGTAGAGGTGATCGACATAGGCGCCATTGCGCTGCGAGAGCCGTGCATTGACGACCTCGATGTCGAACTCGGTCAGGTCGAGGCCGGCCTCCGCCGCGTTGGCGAAGACCTGCTGTTCGCGGCCCACGAGCACGGGCGTCGCAAGGCCCTGGCTGGCCAGCGCGTGGGCCGCGCGGATCACGGCGGGCTCCTCGCCCTCGGCGAAGACGACCCGCCGTTTCGGACCCGAGCGGACGGCGTCGGTGATGTTCTGCAGGAAGCCGGCCGACCGGTCGAGGCGCCGCCGGAGCGAGGCCCGGTAGGCGTCCATGTCGGCGATGGGACGCCGGGCGACGCCGGTGCGCATCGCCGCCTCGGCCACGAACGGCGGCACGTACCAGATCAGCCGGGGGTCGAACGGAGAGGGGATGATGTAGTCGCGCCCGAACTTCAGCTGGCGGCCCTGGTTGGCCATCGCCACCTCGTCCGGCACGTCCTCGCGCGCCAGCATCGCCAGCGCCCGCGCGGCCGCGACCTTCATCTCGTGGTTGATCGAGCGGGCCTGGACGTCCAGCGCGCCGCGGAAGATGTAGGGGAAGCCCAGGATGTTGTTGACCTGGTTGGGATAGTCCGAGCGTCCGGTGGCGATGATGGCGTCCTGGCGCACAGCTAGGACCTCCTCGGGGGTGATCTCCGGATCGGGGTTCGCCATGGCGAAGATGATCGGATTCGGAGCCATCGAGGCGACCATGGCCTGGGTCAGGACGCCTTTCGCGGAGACGCCGATGAAGGCGTCGGCGCCGGCCAGCGCCTCGGCGAGGGTGCGGTGCGGGGTGTCGCTGGCGTGCGCGGCCTTCCACTGGTCCATGCCCACAGGGCGGCCGCGATAGACCACGCCGTCGATGTCGACGAGGGTGGTGTTCTCCGGCCGGACCCCGAGGGCCTTGATCAGGGTGATGGTGCCGAGGCCCGCGGCCCCGGCGCCGCAAAGCACCAGGCGGACGTCCTCGAGCCGGCGGCCGGTGACCTCGCAGGCGTTGATCAGGCCGGCCGAGCAGATGATCGCCGTGCCATGCTGGTCGTCGTGGAACACCGGCACGTCGAGCAGGTCCTGCAGTTCCGCTTCGATCCGGAAGCAGTCGGGACTGGAGATGTCCTCGAGATTGACCCCGCCGAAGGTCGCGCCGATGTGGCGGACGACCTGGATGAAGGCGTCGGCGTCGGCGGTGGCGACCTCGATGTCGAACGAATCCAGGTCCGCGAAGCGCTTGAACAGGATCGACTTGCCCTCCATGACCGGCTTGGAGGCGAGCGAGCCGAGGTTGCCCAGGCCGAGGATCGCGGTCCCGTTGGAGATGACCCCGACGAGGTTCCCCTTCGAGGTGTAGTCGTAGGCCGCGTCCGGATCGTCCGCGATCCTGAGCACCGGCGCCGCGACGCCAGGCGAATAGGCAAGGCTCAGGTCCCGCTGCGTCGCCATCGGCTTCGTCGCCGAGATCGCGATCTTTCCCGGGTGCGGCAATCGGTGGAAGTCCAGGGCTTCCTGGTCGGCGCGCGCGCGCCGGTCTTGAGCGGTCATGGCGGAAACCTCAGGCGGCAGGCGGCTTGCCGACCGCCCAGAGCACGCCGACCACCGAACCCTTGACGATCGGCAGGAGCACGAGGGTGGCGGCGCTCAGCATCGGCATCAGCAGGCTGAGGAGCAGCCAGGGCGGCCAGGATCGGATGATCGGGAACGCGAGCAGGGGCCCCACGAACAGGTGGCCCACGATCAGGATGGTGAAGTAGGGCGGAGCGTCGTCGCAGGGGTATTGCGCAAGGTCGTGGGCGCAGACCTCGCAGTGGGGACGGATCTTGAGGTAGGCCCGGAAGAGTCCGCCCTGGCCGCAGTTCGGGCAGCGTCCCCTCGCGCCCCGCCGCAGCCCGGTCGCGACGGTGCGGGTCGGCGCGGCAGCGCGCATCACGCGAACAACATCGGCGGGCGGTCCCCCGCAGTCGCGGTGGCGGTCACGAGCAGCCGATTGCCGCTGGCGAACCGATCGCTGAGAGCGACGGAATCGAGGCCCGCCATGTTGAGCGCGATCCGAACCTGCGGCCAGTCCGGCTCGAGATGGAGCCAGTCGGTCACGTTGACGAGCACCAGGCTCCCCGGCCGCAGCACACGCACCAGCTGCGCCCAGAACCCCGGCGACAGATAGGCGGGAGGCGTGATCGGCGAGTCCTGGAAGTCCACCAGCACGCCATCGAAGCTCGCGGGCCGCGCCTCGGCCACATAGGCCTCCGCCTCGCGGATCAACACCTTGAGGCACGGCGGGGCGCGGAAGAACAGGCGGGCGAGACCCACCGTGCGCGGATCGCGATCGACGGTGGTGACCTCAAGGCCCGCCCGGTGGAGCATGGACGAGGCGGCCCCGCCGCCATGCCCGAGGACCAGCACCTCGCGCACGTCGTCGCGGGACAGCACCTCGACCGCCGCGTCCAGGTGCGGCGCGAGGTTGCGGCCCTGCGCATCCATCAGGGTCTGCAACGTCCCGTCCTTGAAGTAGCCGACCGCGCCGTTCTCCTTGTGCAAGGCGATAGCGATCTCGCCGCTCTCGGTGCGGTTTGTGTGCAGGGTGATCACGAAGGCCTCCGATCGTCGCGGGGTCGCCCGCCTGATGTCTCCAGGATGCGCGCCAGGGCCTTGCGACCTCATCACCGCCCTCACGCCTGTCTCGCAGGGTGCGCAGGCGAAGGCTTAGCCCGAGGCCGCCCGACCCCGGTCTGTCCAGGGACGGTCGCCGACCTGAGACCGGACTTGTTCCTGCCCTAGGCTTCCGGCGAGCGCCGTCTTCAGCCGCCTTGCGATCAGCCGGACCCCGCGGCCCGCGCCCGCACTGGGGGCGCCGTCGGGGATCATCTCCACGCCCGCGACAGCGAGCGCCTCCAGCACCTTCTCCAGGCTGTCGACCACGGCGCGCACGGATCCCTCCGAGGTTTCCATTCGCTGGATGGTCGGTAGCGAAAGGCCCGAAAGCCTCGCCAGTTCGCGTTGATCCAGGCCGAGCAGGGCCCGCGCCGCCCGCATCTGCGCGCCCGCGATCATCGGGGCGACACCGCGGCAGGGCAGCCGATGGCGCCGGCGTTCGTGTGCGGGTCAGGTTCGCGGGTCATTGCGCGCCTCGGATGCCCGGTTGTGGAACTGCAGGGCGATCATCGTCGCCTTGAATGGACGCAGGGCGCCGAGGGTCATGATCGTGATCAACGGCAGCCAGATCGCCATTTCCAGCCAGACCGGCGGATGGAAAACCAGTTCGGTGAACAGCAGTCCGCCGCACCCGATCGCGCCGACGATCAGGAGGATGAAGACGACGGGGCCATCTCCGGAATCCGCGTTCGAAAGATCCTCGCCACAAGCGTCACAGGGGGAATGGACCTTCAGGTAGCCCGAAAACAGCGGCGCCTCGCCGCAGTTCGGACACCGGCAGCGCAGGCCGGCGAGAAACGGGTTCACCCTTGCCACGGGGCTGCGGGCCGGCCCGGAACCGATCACAACGCCACCACGACCGTGGAATCGACCGAACGGGCGGCGCGGTATCGGCTCTGCAGCGCACCGCGCAGCGCCGGCTTCGCGGCGACCAGCCGGATGAATCGCGAAAGCTTGAATGGATCGAGGGGCTTGGCCAGCCGGTAAGCGCCCGCCGGGAGCGAGGCCTCCGCCGCGTCCGCTTTCGGCGTGAAGATGATCTCCAGCCGCGGCGCCGCCGCTCGGGCCTGCTCTAAGAGTTCCCGGTCCGTCAGTCGCCCGACCGCCGGCTCGGTCACCAGCACCGCCGCCCGCGCGCCCTTGCGGAGGGACTCCAGCGCCGTCTCGGCCGCCTCGAACTCCACCACGGTCATCCCGTCGCGCCGCAAGCCGTCCGCCAACTGGGTCCGCAACCGCGCGTCGCGCTGGACGAGCCAGATGGCTGGTGAGGCGGTCTCGCGGGTCACAAGGAGTCCTCCAGGCGGGGGTGATCGGGGTTGAGTTGCCTTGTGACACCGCTAGGATGATGTGTCAACCATCAATATCACTGTACAAAAGATCATCAACGTGGTCTGAGGCTCCTTGCGAGATCGAGCGACGCCGGCCCGCGATCGCAATGGTCGCGCCCAAGCCCGGACCATCCAGAGGGCGCCAGGCCCATGAACCAGGGGAGGGACCGCTGCAGCCCACTTGCGATCTTCACGCGCTACGCGCCGCGGTGGCGCTCCTCCCAAGCGAAGTCGTATTCGAGACTTGGCCAGCCGAGCAGATGTTCGTCGCCGGGCGCTTGCCGGGACTGCTGGTGGCGACAAACTGGCGGGTCATCTTCATCCAGCCGGGCGGCAAGTTCGCCGCCTTTCCGACACCCAAGATCGAAGTTGCGCGCACAGTCGAATGCGCCGAGCTGATCCTGTCGGTCTGGTACGGTCGGCTCGTGCTTGCGTTCCACGACGGCGCCACGGCCAGCGGCGTCGAGACTCGTCTCCGGCAGGGGCTGATCCGCACGGATGCGTTGAGGACGCCGAAGCGCGCCTGCCCAGACCTGGGACGGTGTGCGGGCCCGCTCCCGAGCGGGGACGAGGGAAGGGCGCACGGGCCAGCAGAACATCGCTTGCTGATGCTCGAGGCATCATTATAGATAGGCGAATGATCACCGGTGCGCAGATGAAGGCGGCTCGAGCCCTTCTTGGAATCGACCAGAAGGAATTGGCGCGCCTGTCCGGCGTCTCCCTGCCGACCATCCAGCGGATGGAAGCCAGCGACGGGATCGTGCGTGCGGTTGTAGACAGCCTGGAAAAGGTGGTCAACGCGGTCAATGAAGCCGGGGTCGAGCTCATCGCCGCGGGCGCCCGCAGCGAGGGCGCCGGACGCGGAGTCCGCCTGATAGAGCGCAACCAATAGGCGGGCGCGTGACGTATTATCCATCATGCAAGCGATCTGTGATATCGACACTGACGCTCTGACGTGGTAGCGTCTGGGCATGACCCAGCTTGACGCCCGCGATCGCACGACCCCCGCTCGGCGTCTGCCCCTACGGCTTGGCGCGTGTGACCGCAGCGGGGTTCGCGACGCTTCCGAGCTCAGGCCCACGGCAGGACGCGGCCCCTTCAGCGATCAAGGCGCGGCGCTCATCCCATTCCCTATCGGCGGAAGACGCCCCAGGCCCAGTCAAGGTTCAGCGCCCCCGCCCGCGCCGACGTCGCTGCTCTTCGTTTGCCGCACGCATGCGGTCCTGAGCCCGATGGCCGAGGGCCTGGCCCGTTGCGCGTACGATCGCCTCAGCATCAGGGTGCAGAGCGCAGGACTGACGGTTGGACCGATCGACTTTCGCGCCGTCGCGGTCATGGCCGAAGTCGGGGTCGACATCGGCGAGACGCCCGTGACGTCGGTCCGTGACCTGGATCTCGCCGCGTTCGACATCGTGGTGTCCCTGGGGATCCACAAGCTGGGTCTCGATCGCCATCAGATGGCGATCGCCTGGGACGTTCCGGAATTCACCCGCGTGACGGAAGGGACCGCCGCGCCGAGATTGCGGGAGGTTCGCGACGCGCTGTCCGCGCGGGTTCGTGCGCTTGGGGCCATCCTGACGGCGGCCAACCGGGCCTGACTCGACCGCGGTGACAGCCGTTGACGGCCGCTCCGCGCCGGCTGAGCTGGGCGCGAGCGTACGGCCCGCGGCGACCAACAGGCGCACGCCTTCGTGCCCTCGGGGGTATCCCTTCCGACTCCTGCAGATCGGAACGTGCTCTAGCGTTTTCCGTCCACTCTTGCGCCCCGCCGCCCCGCAATCATCGAAAGCACCCGCCACTCCAGCTCATCGCGCACCCGTCTGAACCCACGCAGGGCGCTCTTGGGGGAGAGGCCGCTGCGGCAGGGATCGTCGACAGTCCAGGTGATCTGACGCACGGCGGCGAAGCGTGGGGGGAGGCGAATTCCAGTTTCCACCAGAACGAAGGTGTCAAGCGGCGCCACCACGGCTGCGTCCAAGGCCGAGGTGTGTTGGCCGCTGATGTCGACGCCGATCTCCGCCATGACGCGAACAGCCAGGGGGCATATGCGGGTGGGGGCGGTGCCTGCGCTCCCGACCCGCACGTTCAGCGGACCGAGAAGGACCTTGGCGAGCCCTTCGGCCATCTGGGATCGCGCGTTGTTCTGCACCCCAACAAATAAGAATCCTTGGGTTCGCCCAGCTGGCATTCGGCGGTCTCCAACACTTCAGATGACATCGACGTCCAGCGATGTCGTTCGATAGCTCCAGGCGGGAGACGGCCCTCGAGGGCGGACCCGTTGTTTAGCTGTTGCGCGCCCATAGGTTGCGCTCGATCGTCCCGCGTTCTCGGAGGGAAGCGCCCAGCCGGCGCGCCGACCTAGTCTCGGCCCGGTGTCGGCGCCAGGGTGTAGAGGTCCAATTCCGCGCGCCGTCGCTCGTAGACGGCAGGATCTTGCAGGGCCGAGGTCCTGGTATTGCGGCAGACGACGAGGGTGTTGCCGACGTCGCATTCCAGCACGGAGATCAGGGCTGGATTCAGACCCGCGAGCCGCAGGGCTTTCGCGATCCATCGCACCGCCCACGACTGCGGGTTGTCGGCGACATTCCACACGATCAACCCGCCGGGCCTGACGACCTTGGCCAGGAGCGATCCGATGTCACTCGTCAGGAAGGCGTCGGGGATCTCCAAACCATGAAAGACGTCAATTGCGACGGCAGACCATTCCCTCGGCGTGCTGCAAAGGAAGGCAAGGGCGTCGGCGTGGATGCACTCGACCTCGGCCGGAAGGTGAAACCAGCGTCGCGCGATCTCGAACGCCGTCGGCCAATTGTCCACCGCGGTCACGGCGACGCCCCGGCGGCTCAACTGGGTGGCCAAGGCGCCGCCCGCCGTGCCCAGCATCAATACGCTATCGGCGCCGCGCAGCACGCGCTCCATGGCGGTGATGTATTCAAGGAGGTTGTTACCTTCGGCATCGACATGAGTGTAGAGGGCGCCGCTGTCGAAATATTGTCGCGACCCGTCGTAGCGCTGTTCAACGACGCGAATTCGCCGCTCATCGTCGTCCCGCTCCACCAGAACCTTCATCCGAAAGGGCCTCCAGGCGGGCGGGGATCTTTTCGCGCCCCAAAGGCACGCCTCACGCCACATCGCACTCGCGCCCAACCCTAAGAGTTGGCAGGCCATGCATCAAGGATGATCACAGATGATCGATGATGTTCAGCCTATCACCACACAAGTGATGAACATCATGGATGGGCCCGAGCGGCAGGCGCCCGGCGCCGCCGACGCGAGTCTGGCGCCGCCGTTGCGACGGCGCGCTTGAGATGCAGACGGCGGTGAGAAAGGTGGCGGAATGTCCGTGCTGACCCGGTCGCTCAGCCTCTGTGTGGAGGAGTCGAAGTGACGTGAAAAACATCAATTGTGGTAGTTGAAACTCTGATTATGAGTTCCTAGATGCATGGCGCGAGCGACGTGATGATCCGCGCCGTTCCGTGGAAGCCGGGCGCGCGCCGAGTGGCTGAACGCGCGACGGCTCCCGCCCAGCATTGCGCGGCCGCAGGGTCGCGGCGGTGCGTTTAAGAGGGTTCGCGCACGCCCGCACTCGGCGACAGGCGACGCGCGGCCCGGTCCGGGAGACTGGCATGACCGGTCAATCTGCGTTCCTCGTGATGGTCGTCGTCGGCATGGTCTCGCTGCCGCTCACCTTGGCATGGGCTGTGTTCTACACCCGGTCGCGTGACGAGGGGGCGCGCAAGGCCACTGTCGCCGCGCGCGATGCCCACCACATGGATCCGCGGCGGCATCGAGGCTGATCGCCGCGCCGCGCGGGCGCTGACCGCCGGGCGCAGGGCGACATCGGCGGGGCCACCGATCGCATGCCTACCCTTCCGCAGGCCGACGAGCCTTGATGTCAGGGCCGTCAGGATACAGGCTCTGAGCGTCAACACCGAGGCTCGAGGGCCTCGTGGACAAAGGAGGCGCGGCGATGGCCCCGATGGTCCGCCGCCATAGCTCGCAGGACCCGTGGTCGTGGTCGATCCGCGCGGGCGACCTGGTGCTGATCGGCGGCGTCGTCAACCTCACCTACGCCGCCCTGGTCATCCACGCTCTGGCCCACGCCGACAGCCGCCTGACGTCTTGGGTGGACGGCTGGGTGCGGATGTCGCGCACGGCGCTCAGTCCGGCCTATCTGCTGGCCGGTCGCCCCGATTGCGGCGGGGCCGTGGCCTCTGCCTTCGTCGACCGGGCATGGACGTTCGACGTCCATCTCGTGACGATCAACCTTTTGGTGGTGGCTGCGCTGTTCGCGCTTTCGCGCGCCGCGTGGCCGGCCTGGGCGCGGCAGGTGCGAGCGGCCTCTCAGCCTGGCGATCCGCCGGACGGATCTCAGGCCGCCGACATCGAGGAGGGTTTCGGGACGGTCTTCTGGGGCGCCCTCGCGGCCGTTTGGTGGATGCTCCTGCAGAACGACCTGTTCTACACGGCCCCGCACTGCGCGGGCCTGCGACCCTGGCTGCTGTTCCGCGAGCCGCTCCTGGCGACCTGCGTCCACGGCCTGGCGAGCCTTGCCGCCGCCCTCAACCGGGCGCGCACGGTCTAACCAGGCCACCGGGCGACGCGACATCCTGTCCCTGACGCCGCCGCGAGCCCTCGAAAGTCTCCCATCAAGCGGTTTCGAGGCACATGGCGATCCCCATGCCGCCCCCGATGCAGAGCGTTGCGAGGCCTTTCCCGCCGCCTCGGCGCTGCAACTCATAGAGCAGTGTCGTCAGGATCCGGGCGCCCGACGCGCCCAAGGGGTGGCCGATGGCGATCGCGCCGCCGTTGACGTTGACCTTGGCGGAATCGAGTTCGAGTTCCTGGATGACGCAGAGCGCCTGCGCGGCGAAGGCCTCATTGGCTTCGACGACGTCGAGGTCGCCGACCGACCAGCCAGCGTTCTGCAGCGCCCTGCGGGTGGCCGGAATCGGTCCCGTGCCCATGAGTTCCGGTTCCACCCCGGCGTTGGCCCAGGCGGCGATGCGCGCCAGCGGTTGCAATCCCAGGCGGCGCGCCTCGGTCGCGTTCATCAAGACGACGGCCGCCGCGCCGTCGTTGATTCCCGAGGCGTTCCCCGCCGTGACCGAGCCGTCCCGCCGAAACGCTGCGCGCAGGCGGGCGAGGCCCTCGATCGTCGTGCCGGGCCGGATGTACTCGTCGGTCCGGATGACCTCCTCGGCCTTCCTGTGCTTGACGGATACCGGTGCGATCTCCGCGTCGAACTTGCAGGCGCGTTGCGCGGCCTCCGCCTTCCTCTGCGAGGCGAGGGCGAACGCGTCCTGGGCCTCGCGGGAAATCCCGTATCGGGTGGCGATGTTCTCGGCCGTGCTGCCCATGTGGTAGCCATGGAAGGCGTCCCAAAGCCCGTCCTTGATCACGGTGTCCACGAGCGGCAGGTCGCCCAGCTTCAGGCCGCGCCTGAGATGGGCCACGTGCGGCGCCGCGGTCATGCTCTCCTGCCCACCGGCGACCACGATCCGCGCGTCCCCCGACGCGATCTGCTGAAGCCCGAGCGCGACCGAGCGCAGACCCGACCCGCAGAGCTGGTTGACGGACCAGGCGGGGCTCTCGCAGGGAATCCCGGCCTTCATCGCCGCCTGCCGGGCCGGTCCCATCCCCGCGCCAGCCTGCAGCACCTGGCCCATGATCACCTCATCGATCTGACCCGGCTCGAGGCCAGCGCGCTCGACCGCGGCCTTGATGGCCACGCTTCCGAGCTCGTGGGCGGCCAGGCTTGCAAACGCGCCGTTGAAGGCGGCGACCGGGGTTCGGGCGGCCGAGACGATGACGATATCGGACATGAAGGATCGAGCTCCGGGCGCCCACTTGGGTGTGGTGGCGGAGGCTTTATCAGTGGAATGTGGAATATCACAAGCCATGTGTCCAACATCAGGACATCGCGACATCGCTTCGAGACGGCGGTGGCCGCGATGATCGGCGCAGGCCGCGCCGTCGGACCGCCGCCTCCGCATCGGGGCGAGAAATTCACGAAAATTGCCTTGATGCACTAGACATCATGATCGATGTAAATATGATCAAGGGTACACGCTCTGACGTCCGCCCCGCTTAGGCCCCTTAACCAGCGCTCCGTCGGCGGCGTCGGGTCGGCCTGCGCCGCGCGACCACGACAAAACCATGAGAGGAAGGGCCGCTCGGATGGGCGTCAGGAATTGCCAGCCAGGCGACGACAGACCGACCCGGCGCCGGTCTCCGGAGCCTTCGGCCGGAGCTGACATCCTATGAGCCTCAGCGCCCTCTCCGCGGCCATCTGGGCGATCGCCGCCCTGCTCGCGCTCGGGGGCGTTGCGGCGGCCGGCGCGCGGACCCGCGCGCCGGCGCTGATCGTGTACCCCCTTTGCGCGATGCTTGGCGCGGCCCTGGGCGGCCTGGCGCTTTGGAGCCTGCTGCACGGCCGGGTCGAAACCCTCGTCCTTCCCCTGGGGGTGCCGTGGATCGGATCGCATTTTCGCCTGGACGCCCTGGCCGCGCTCTTCCTGGCCATCGTGGGCTTTGGCGGCTGCGCCGCGAGCGTCTACGCCATCGGATATGGCCGCCATGAGGCGGCGCCGGAGCGCGTCTTGCCGTTCTATCCCGCGTTCCTGGCGGGCATGAGCCTCGTCGTGCTGGCCGGCGACGCCTTCACCTTCCTGGTCTCCTGGGAGTTCATGTCGGTGATGTCCTGGGCGCTGGTCATGGCGCACCACAAGGAGCCCGGGAACACCCACGCCGGCTACGTCTATCTCGTCATGGCGAGTTTCGGCACGCTGGCGCTGCTGCTCGCCTTCGGCCTGCTGGCGGGGCCGCAGGGCCACTATGACTTCGCCACGATGCGTGCGGCGGTCGGCGGCCACCCCCTGGCCGGCCTGGTCCTGATCCTCGCGCTCGTGGGGACCGGATCCAAGGCGGGCCTGGCGCCGCTGCACGTGTGGCTTCCGCTCGCCCACCCCGCGGCGCCCAGCCACGTCTCGGCGTTGATGAGCGGGGTCATGACCAAGGTCGCGATCTACGGCTTCATCCGCATCGCCTTCGACCTGCTGGGCCCGCCGCAATGGTGGTGGAGCGTCCCGCTGATCTCGGCGGGCGTGATCACCGCGGTCCTCGGGCTGCTCTACGCGATCCTGCAGGACGACCTGAAGCGTCTCCTGGCCTACAGCACGGTGGAGAACATCGGCATCGTCTTCCTGGGCCTCGGCCTGGCGCTGGCGTTCAAGTCGAATGGCCTCTCCGAGGCCGCAGCCCTGGCGATGACGGCGACCCTGCTGCACGCGGTCAACCATGCCGCGTTCAAGAGCCTGCTGTTCTTCGGCGCGGGGGCCGTCCTCACCGCCACCGGCCAGCGCGATCTCGGCGCCCTGGGCGGGCTGATCCACCGGATGCCGCTGACCGCCGCGCTGTTCCTGGTCGGGGCCGCGGCGATCTCGGCCTTGCCGCCGCTGAACGGGTTCGTCTCCGAGTGGCTGCTGTTCCAGGCCGTCCTGATCAGCCCGACACTGCCGCAGTGGGCCCTGAAATTCCTGGTCCCGGCCACGGGCGCGATGCTGGCCCTGGCCGCGGCCCTGGCGGCGGCCTGTTTCGTCCGAGCCTATGGCATCGCGTTCCTCGGGCGCCCGCGCTCGCCCGCCGCCGCCGAGGCCCGGGAGGTCGACGGCTTCCAGATTGGCGCGATGCTGGCGCTGGCGCTGGCGTGCCTGCTTGTCGGTATCCTGCCGGGGTACGTCATCGACGCCATCGGTCCAACGGTCGGCCTCGCCGTGGGCGACGGCGCCTTGCGGCCCCAGGCCACTCAGGACTGGCTCAGCCTCGTTCCGCTGTCGGCCGCCCGCAGTTCCTACAATGGCCTGATGGTCTTCCTGTTCGTCGGCTTCGCCGCCCTGGCCTCGGCGGGGCTCGTGCGCTTGTTCGCCTCCAGGGCCGTGCGCCGCGCCCCAGCCTGGGACTGCGGCTATCCGGACCCGCGCCCGGTCACCCAATACTCCCCGAGCAGCTTCGCCCAGCCCCTGCGGCGGGTGTTCGGCACGCTGGTGTTCCGCGCCCGCGAAACGGTCGAGATGCCGCCTCCGGGCAGCCTGGCGCCGGCCCGCTTCGCCCTCCAGGTTCGGGACCTCATCTGGGACGGGATCTACGCCCCCTTGGCCTGGGCCGTCGGCCGGACGGCGGATCGGCTCAACCGACTGCAGTTCCTGACCATCCGCCAGTACCTCTCCCTGGTGTTCGGGGCCCTGGTGCTGCTTCTGACCCTGCTGACGGTGTGGCGATGATCGGCGACGTCATCGTCCAGGCCGCGCAGATGCTTCTGGTGCTCGCGCTGGCGCCGCTGCTGACGGGGGTGGTTCGGAAGGTGAAGGCGCGGCTGCTGCGCCGGCGGGGCGCGTCGGTCCTGCAGCCGTACCGGGACCTGCTGCGCCTGATCCGCAAGGAGGCGGTGATCGCGGAGAACGCCTCGTGGCTGTTCCGCGCCGCGCCCTATCTGATCTTCGCCGCCACCTGGGTCGCCGCCGCGCTGGTCCCGACCTTCGCCTCGGGATTGCTGTTCAGTTGGTCCGCCGACCTGATCGCGATCGTGGCGCTCCTGGGCAGCGCGCGCTTCTTCCAGACCCTGGCGGGGATGGACGTCGGGACCAGCTTCGGCGGCATCGGCTCGAGCCGTGAGGTGATGATCGCGTCCCTCGCCGAGCCGGCCTTGCTCATGGTGGCCTTCACCTTGTCGCTCCTCGCCCACTCGACGCAGCTGTCGACGATCACCGAGGTCCTGCGCTTCCATGAGGTGGGGCTGCGCATATCGCTGGCCATGGTGCTGATCGCCCTGGTCCTCGTCGCCCTGGCGGAGAACGCCCGCATCCCGGTCGACAATCCCGCGACCCACCTCGAGCTCACCATGGTCCACGAGGCCATGATCCTGGAGTATTCCGGCCGTCACCTGGCGATGATCGAGTTCGGCTCGGCCCTGAAGCTGCTGCTCTACTTTTCCATCATCGGCGGCGTCTTCCTGCCGTTCGGCATGGCCCGGGCCGGCGACGGCCTGGCCGCCTATGGCGTCGGACTGGCGGCCTATCTGGCCAAGCTGGCCGTCGGCGCCGTCCTGTTGGCGGGGTTCGAGACCGCCATCGCCAAGATGCGGGTGTTCCGGGTCCCGGAGTTCCTGGGCTCGGCCTTGATGCTGGGCTTCCTCGCCACCCTGCTGCTGTTCGTGTCGCGGGGCCTCTGATGACCGCTCTGGATTTCGACGTCGCCCACCTGCTCTCCGGCCTGATGGTGCTGGTCTGCTTCCTGATGCTCTATCAGGATCGGCTCTACAGCCTGCTCAACACCTTCGCCCTGCACGCGGTGGTGCTGGCGATGGCCGTCGCCTGGCAGGCCTACATCCAGGGCGCGCCGCACCTCTATGTCACGGCGGCCATCGCGCTGATCTTCAAGGGCGGGGTCATTCCCGTCGCCCTGCACCGGCTGATCCGGCGCATGGGCATCCACCGGGAGGTCGAGACCGTCGGCGGGGTCGGCCTGACGATGCTGCTGGGGCTTGGCCTCGTAGCGTTGTCGATCTCGGTCATGCTGCCGGTGACCGCCGCGTCCGGCACGCTGGCGCGCGAGGACCTGGCCTTCGCGCTCTCCGTGGTGCTCCTCGGCCTGCTGATGATGATCACCCGGCGCAACGCGGTGAGCCAGGTGGTGGGGTTCATGTCGCTGGAGAACGGCCTGGTTCTCGCCGCCACCGGCGCCAAGGGGATGCCGCTGGTCGTGGAGATCAGCGTCGCGTTCTCCATCCTGATCGCCTTCATCGTGATCGGCATCTTCCTGTTCCGCATCCGGGAGCGCTTCGACACCGTCGACGTGGGCGCCCTCGACGAATTCCGTGGGGATCGCCGATGATTGCGCCCGGCGTCGCCGCCCTGGCGGGCGTTCTGTTGATCCCCCTGGTCTTCGCCGCGGTTCTGGCCCTGATCCCCGGCTACCGCCTAAGCGCGCGTCTCAATGTGCTGGCGTGCGGGGCCTCGTTTCTGTCCGCCCTGGTCCTGATCGCGAACCGGCCGGCGGTGAACGACTTCCTGTTCATCGACGATCTGAACATCGTCTTCCTGGTGCTGAACACCTTCATCGGCTTCACGACCAGCGTGTTCAGCGCCAGCTACATCCGCCACGAGCTGGAGACCGGACGCCTGACGCCGGTGTACCTGCGGTTCTACCACGCCATGTACCAGATCATGCTGTTCGGCATGAGCCTGGCGCTGGCCGCGCAGAACGTCGGGGTGATGTGGGTCGCCGTGGAGCTGGCCACCCTGACGACGGTCGTGATGGTCGGCATCTATCGAACCCACGCGGCGATCGAGGCGGCCTGGAAATACTTCATCCTGGGCAGCGTCGGCATCGCCTTGGCGCTCTTCGGCACCATCCTGATCTACCTCGCCGCACAGCCGGTCATCGGCGAAGGGCTGGACGCCATGTCGTGGCTGCTGCTGGTGGCGAATGCGCCCAGGTTCGATCCGGCCCTCCTGAACCTGGCCTTCGTGTTCCTGCTGCTGGGCTACGGGACGAAGGTGGGGCTGGCGCCCCTGCACGCCTGGCTGCCGGACGCCCACGCCGAAGGTCCCACGCCGATTTCGGCGGTGCTCTCCGGCCTGCTGCTGAACGTGGCGCTCTACGCCGTCCTGCGGTTCAAGGTGATCATGGCGGCCAACGCGGGGGCGATCGCGCCGGGGCCGCTCCTGATCACCATGGGCCTGACCTCGGTGGTGTTCGCGGCGTTCATGCTCTACCGCCGCCGCGACATCAAAAGGATGTTCGCCTACTCCTCGATCGAGCACATGGGCATCATCGCCTTCGCCTTCGGGATGGGCGGGCCGCTCGCCAACTTCGCGGGCCTGCTGCACATGACCATGCACAGCCTCACCAAGTCGGCGATCTTTTTCGCCGTGGGCCATATCGCCCAGGCCAAGGGCACCCAGAAGCTGGAGGACATGGGCGGGCTCACCGTGACCCACCCCGGGCTCGGCTGGGGGCTGGTCCTCGGCGTCGTCGCCATCCTCGGCGTGCCGCCGATGGGCGTCTTCATGAGCGAATTCCTCGTGGTGAGCTCCACGTTCGCCCGCCAGCCGCTGCTGGCGATCCCGCTGGTGTTCGGCCTGCTGGTCGCCTTCGGGGCGCTGATCCTGCGGATGCAGCAGGTCGTCTTCGGAGAACCGAAGGGCGAGAGCCACCCGGTCCAAGCCTCCTTCGTGCCCTTGGTGATCCATCTGGCCATCGTCTTCACGGCGGGGATCTATCTGCCGCCGGCGATCGTCGCCTGGTTCCAGAACGTGGCCAAGACACTGGGATGACGCCGTGACCGACCCCGTCTCCGTCCTCACCCAACTGGCCCGCACCGGCCAGTCCGTCGCGCACGGCGGGCGGTGGCCGCGGACCCGGCTCGGCCACCGGGCCTGGCTGCGGCTGTACGAGGCCATCCGCCTCGGAGAGTTGGATCTGGTCGCCCTGTGGGGCGAGCCGGACAGCGTCCATGTGGCCGTTCGCCAGGGCGCGGACGCCGCCATCTTCACGCACCCGTGCCCCGATGGAACCTATCCCTCGCTCGGCCAGCGGCACGCCCCGGCGATCCGGCTCGAGCGCGCGCTCAGCGACCTCGTGGGCCTGCGCCCCGAAGGCCTGCCGGACGCGCGGCCCTGGCTCGACCACGGCCGCTGGGACATCCGACACCCGATGGGCGGCGCGGCGCCCGCCGAGGTGGCCGCTCCTTACGCGTTCCTGCCCGTGGAAGGCGAGGGACTGCACGAGATCCCGGTGGGCCCGGTCCACGCCGGGATCATCGAGCCGGGCCATTTCCGGTTCACCGTGAACGGCGAGACGGTCGTGCGCCTGGAGCAGCGGTTCGGCTATGCGCACAAGGGCACGGCGGCGCTGATCGCCGGTGCGCCGCTCGACCACGCGGCGCGCCTCTGCGGACGGATCTCCGGCGACAGCACGGTGGCCTACGCCTACGCCTTCGCGCTCGCGGTGGAATCGGCGACCGGCGCCGAGGCGCCGATGCGGGCGCAATGGCTTCGCGGCCTGATGGCCGAACTCGAACGCCTGGCCAACCACCTGGGCGACATCGGCGCGATCTGCAACGACGCGGCCTTCGCCATCTTGCACGCGCACACCGGCGTGCTCCGCGAGCAGGTCCTGCGGGCGAGCGAGGCCGCCTTCGGCCATCGGCTGATGATGGATCGCATCGTCCCGGGGGGAGTCAGCTGCGACATCGCCCGCGGCGGTCGCGAGGCGATCGCGAGTGCGGTGGCGCACATCCGCAAGGTGTTCCCTGGCCTCGTCGAGGTCTATGACGAGACCAACTCCCTGCAGGACCGCGTCGTGGGCACGGGGACCGTGCGCGCCGAATGGGTCGACCGCTTCGCGACGGGGGGCTTCGTGGGGCGCGCGGCGGGGCGCGGGTTCGACGCGCGCCGCTGGGCGGGCTACGCGCCATATGACCGCCTGGCCTTCGACGTGCCGGTCCTTACCGAGGGTGACGTCAACGCGCGCGTCTGGGTGCGTATCCGCGAGGTCGAACAGAGCTTGGCCCTGATCGACCAACTGCTTGACGAGGCCCCGGGGAGCGCCTGGCGCAACGCGCCTGTCTCAAACGTTCCGTCCGCCGGCGCGGAGGGGGCGGCCCTGGTCGAGAGTTTCCGGGGCGACATCTTCCTCTGGGTCCGCCTCGATGCGGCGGGCGAGGTCGCGGCCTGTCATTTCCGCGACCCGTCCTGGTTCCAATGGCCGCTCCTGGAGGCGGCGGTGGAAGGCAACATCGTGGCCGACTTCCCGCTCTGCAATAAGTCCTTCAACTGCGCCTATTCCGGCCACGACGGGTAGCGACGATGGCGAACCTCCTGCTGCAGGGTCTCTTGCGCCCGCTCACAGAACCCGGCCCGGGGGCGGATCCCGAGGCCAGCGCGGCGCTGGCGCGGCTGGCCGCCGAGCTTGGCCAGGCCGCGCGCCGGCGCCTGGGCCGGAGCCTCTCCATCCGGGAGATCGACGCCGGCTCCTGCAACGCCTGCGAACTCGAGATCAACGCGCTCGGCAACAGCTACTATGACCTTGAGCGGTTCGGTCTGCGGTTCGTGGCCTCGCCCCGGCACGCCGACATTCTGCTGGTCACCGGCCCGGTGACGAAGAACATGCGCGAGGCGCTGGAGCGCACGTACGCGGCGACGCCCAACCCCAAATGGGTGGTGGCGGCCGGCGACTGCGCCGGCGGCTGCGGCGTTTTCGCGAAGAGCTACGCCTGTGTGGGCTCGGTCGCGCAGGTGATCCCGGTGGACCTCCACATCCCCGGCTGCCCGCCCAACCCGACGGCGCTGCTGCGGGGACTGCTGAGCCTTATCGACCAGGGTCGCCGCGGATAGGCGCCCGCGCGCCGGAAGGCCGCGGCGGGCTTCCTTCGCGGTCGGCCACGGCCCTCGGCGAACGCCATGCTGCGGAAGACCCCTCCAACGCCGAGACGCCTACGGTGGGGGCGTCAGACCTTCCTCCTGCTGTTCGCCTTCCTTGGCGAGTTCGGGATGCAGCGCGATCAGGCGCACACGATAGGTCGCCATCTCCTCCCAGTCCGCCGCCATCCGCAGCAAGGTCTCGCGCTGCGTGTCGGTCTTCATCCGGCGGGCCAGCACGCGGCAGTCTTCGGCGTGAGCGCGATATTCCGAGGCCTTCCTCAAAACCCTCGCCTCCTCTGCTCGCCCGACGGGCGGGTGGGGCACGCCTCGCACGCCCGCCCCAACTTTGTGACCGACGCCGCCTGGCGCGCAACCCTCTCCACGCCAGGGTGCGACTCAACCGAGGGCGGGCTGTTCATCCGGAGCCTGCCTGAAAGAGGTCCCCTTGCTGGAAGACCGCGGGCAGCCGCTTGGGCGCGACGATCCGCAGTTGCTTGTTCACGTTCATCTGTCCGAACACCACGGTGATGGCCGCCGGGGAGACCTCGAACTCCTTCGCGAGGAACCGCACCATGTGATCGGTGGCCCGTCCCAGGTGCGGAGCCGCCGTCACGCTGACCTTCAACTGGCTCCCCTTGGGCTTGCCGATGGCGTCGCGGCTGGCGCTGGGCTTGCCAAGGATGTTGACCACCAAGGTGTCCGCCTCCCACCAGAAGAAGGTCGCGTTGTCCTGGGCGCGAGGGCTCGCGCCGCCGCTGCGTTTCATCGAACCCACTCGCCGACCTCCTGCTACCGCCGCCTGGCGGTTCCCGAAGGCCGGGATCCGAGACCATCGTGCGGCCAGACCGCTGCCCGATGGAGGGTGGCCGGCTTGCTCGTGGGAAAGACGCGGTCTCGCAATCGGTCCAAGGCCATGGAACCGCCGGCGGCGTCGCTGGCCCGGAACCTCACGGTGAGGGCGACGCCGGACAGGGTCGCCTCATATCCAACCGCGGTCCATGTCACGCGATGGGAGCCCGCCTTCGGGGCTCTCACGGTCGCCCACCAGCGCGCCGCGCCCGCGACGGCGGGAAGTCGGCTCCCTATGATCCCTTCGATTTCGCGAAGCGAGAGCTGAACTTCCGAGGGAAAACGATCCTTCAAGTAGCGGTGAAGCGGGGCAAGCGTGTGCTCCAATTCTCGGCTCCAGGTTATCAAGCTGCCGGGCGCGAGCGTCCGAGGGCGGTTGATCGCCGCGAGGACGATGACGTCACACCGCCGGATTCTTCTACAGATATCTATGGTGACACATAATATATCATCAAAGATATCAAGGAATTGATTCAGGCGCGAGACAGTCTCGTTCAGCCCGACGAAGGCGCCCGCCAGTCGCGCCCGCCCAAGGGACGGGCGCGAATCGCGAGACTTGCCCCCGGCAGGCGCCTACAGCCGCTCGACGATCGTCACGTTCGCCAGGCCGCCGCCTTCGCACATGGTCTGCAGGCCATAACGCATGCCGCGCTGCTTCAGGGCGTGGATCAAGGTCGTCATCAGCTTCGCGCCGGAACAGCCCAGCGGGTGCCCCAGGGCGATCGCGCCGCCGTTGACATTGAGCCGCGCCGGATTGGCGCCGAGGGCCTGCAGCCAGGCCACCGGCACGGACGCGAAGGCCTCGTTCACCTCGTAGAGGTCGATGTCGTCCATCTGCATGCCGGCCCGCTTGAGGGCGCGTTCAGTGGCGGGGAGGGGCGCTTCGAGCATGATCACCGGGTCTCCACCGCCCACCGTCATCTGATGGATGCGCGCCAGCGGCTCGACCCCCAGCGCCTTCAATCCCCGCTCGTTGACCACCAGCAGGCCCGCGGCGCCGTCGCAGATCTGGCTCGACGTGGCCGCCGTGATCGCTCCGCCCTCCTGTAGCGCCTTCACGGCCTTCATCGCGTCCAAGGTCCCCTCGAAGCGGATGCCCTCGTCCGCCTCATGCGTCTCCGCTGCGCCGTCGGCCGTCGTGATCTCCAGCTTGACGATCTCGTCCCGGAACAGGCCGCCGCGGGTCGCGGCGATCGCCTTCTGGTGGCTGTTGAAGCCGAACTCGTCGAGCTGATCGCGCGTGAGCCCGTATTTCTTCGCCATCATCTCGGCGCCGAGAAACTGGCTGAACTGGATTCCAGGGTAGCGCGCTTCCATCCGCGGACTCTTCGGCACGCCGAAGCCGTTCTTGGCGGGCAGCACCGAGGACATGCCCATGGGCACGCGGGTCATGCTCTCCACGCCCGCGGCGATCACCACGTCCATGGCCCCTGACATCACCGCCTGGGCGGCGAAATGCAGGGCCTGCTGCGAGGACCCGCACTGGCGGTCGACGCTCGTGGCCGGAACAGACTCTGGCAGCTTGGACGCGAGCACGGCGTTCCTGGCGATGTTGCCCGCTTGCTCGCCGACCTGGCTCACGCAGCCCAGGATGACATCCTCAACCAGGGCGGGATCCGCGCCGGTTCGTTCGATGAGCGCATCGAGGATCTTGCTGGCGAGGTCGGCGGGGTGCCAGCCGGCGAGGCGTCCGGCCTTTCGGGCGCCGGCCGTGCGCGCCGCGGCGACGATATAGGCTTGGCTCATGGGTGGCTCCGGGAATGATGAAGGGCGGGTGGTGTCCGCCTCGGGTTCAGCCCGGGCGGATCGACCGCAGCATCAACCAGAGTGCCCCTGCGGCAATCAAGCACAATTCATAGATTGAGACACATCAATGATGTTGAAACAATCATCTATGATAACTGAAACTCAGGCGCGCAATCGCGGGTCCAGCTAGCCGCTCGCGCCAGGCGCGGTACCATTCGGCCGAACGCCCAGGCTCCGACCCTGCCTGGGTCGCGTGCCTCGGCGGCGCCTCTTGGAAGGGGAGTTCGATGGCCAAGTCGACGCGGGCGTCGCGCCACGACAGCAAGTCCGGTCAGGCGCCGCCCGCCGCGCTTGCGCGCCCGTCGAGCGCAGGGCGTCACGCGCGTTCGAGCTGCGGCGACGCCTCGGTGGATGCCGAAAGGCCTGACGACAAGACCTCCCCCGCCGACGCCGCAGCATGGCTCGCTGCGATCGTTCAGGGCTCGAATGACGCCATCATCGGAAAGGACATCGGCGGGCGCATCAGGACCTGGAACCCGGCGGCCGAGCGGATTTTCGGCTATCGCAGCGAGGAGGTCTTCGGCCACCTGGTCGCCTGCCTGGCGCCGATGGATCGTCATCACGAGGTCGCCGAGATCCTGTCACGGGCCGCGCACGGTGAGCGTGTCGAGCAGTACGAGACGCTCCGCCAGAGCCGGGATGGGGCCTTGATCCCGGTCTCTCTAACCGTCTCCCCGGTTCGAGATGCGACGGGGGAGATTGTGGGCGTCTCGAAGGTCGTTCGCGACATTTCCGAGCTTCGGCGTGGGCGTGAGACCCAGGCCTTGCTCGTCGCCGAGCTGAACCACCGGGTGAGGAACACCCTGGCCACGGTGCAGTCGATCGCGCGGCAGACGCTCCGAACCAGCGGCCGCCCCGATCTGTTCGGGCCGCTCTTCGAGGACCGGGTCCTGGCCCTTGCGCGGGCCCATTCGGCGCTCAGCGATCGTGCGTGGGAAAGCGTCTCCATCCGGGTCCTGATGGACGCGATGCTGGAACCCTTCCGAGGGAACGGCGCCGACGCCATCCGACAGCAGGGCGAGGATTTCCGACTGCCGGCGAACACGTTCCTCATGCTCGCGCTGACCGTGCACGAACTGGCGACCAACGCGGCGAAGCATGGCGCTCTGTCGCGGCCGGGCGGCGTCGTCGACATCGATTGGACAGCTGCGCCTTTGGGCGCGAACAAGGAGGTTCGCCTCCGGTGGCGCGAGCGAGGCGGTCCGCCGGCGCCGGAATCGCCCGCCCGCCGTGGGTTTGGCGTTCGCTTGCTTGAACGCGCGCTCGTTCGTGAGATCGACGGGGTTTCGCGCCTGACCTTTGAGCCGGAGGGTGTCTGCTGGGCGGCCAGGTTCGTGCTGGCGCCGGAGGCGAGTTCGTCGAGGGGCAATGAGGGGCGTTCCGCCCCGGGCCCGCTGGACCTGTCCGCTGGGTGATGCGGCTCCATCAAGGCGATCCAATCTCTACGGTTCGCGTAACGCCGATACCTCCGGGTGCAGCGACCTTCAGCCACTCATCGCCGCGACGACGCGAGACGCAGCGCGGTTGGCGACCTGTTTGATGGGGTCATCGCTCAGGTGGGCGTAGATCTCAGTGGTGCGCGACTGCTTGTGACCCAGCACCTTGCCGACCATGAACAGCGACGCGCCGTCGGCGATGGCGAAGCTCGCGAAACTGTGCCGCAGGTCGTGCAGCCGCACATTCGTCAGCGGCGGCACATCATCGGGATGATCGCCGGCTTCCAGGGCGCGCTTGCGCGAGACCTGGTTGGCCCGGACGCGGACCATTTCCCAGTGGTGGCCCAGGCCGACATAGCAGCCCTCGCCCTTCATCGCGGGCAGCACGAAGGGTGACCGACGCTTGGGCTCCGGCCGCTCGCCGGAGTTGTGACCGCGCATGTCGGGTTCGGAGCGGTTCGCCGCCCAGCGACGCTTCAGGATCGTGACGGCGGCGTCGGCGAGCGGAACCACCTTCGCGCCGGTCTTCGAATCCGGCAGGCGCAGGCAGCTCTTGGTCCAGTCGACCCAGGCCCATTCCAGGGTGAGGATCTCGCTCTTGCGGCAGCCGGTGAGCATCAGGAGCCGCACCGCGTCCGCCATCACCTCCATGCGCGGCTGTTCGCGCTCTATCTCGGCGATGGCTTCGCTGAAGCAGGCGACCTCCCTTTCCGAGAGATAGCGCTCGCGGCGCGTCGTCTTGAAGCCTTTGACGCCACGCGCCGGATTGTGGGCCACCCGGCCGGTCTCGATGCCCCACTGGTAGCAGGCGGCGAGCACCACGACGGCCATGGAGGCAATGCGCTTGCCGCCCTTCACGTTGGAGCGGCGTCGGTGGCCGGTCTTCTCGGACCTGGCGGTCTTCCCCTTCGAGATGTCGAGCTGCATCATCGCCACGTCGTTCTTCGTGACTTCGCGAGCCAGGATCCGGCCGATCAGCGGCTTGACGTGGTTCTTGAAGATGCCGCGATCGGTGTCCCAGCTGCTCTGCTTCTTCTCGGGCTTCAGCGCCGGCCCGTCCTCCAGGTAGGCGTCGGCGAGTTCGCAGACGCTGATCGCCCCGCGTTCCTCGGCCTTGGCGTCCTGGGGGTCGACGCCGCTGCGCAGGCCGTGCAGCAAGTCGCCGGCGCGGTCGCGGGCTTCCTTCACGCCGTAGTCCGCCCTCAACGGACCCATGGTGTGCTTCCGCTTCTTGCCGCCCCGCCGATAGACCAGGATGAAGCTCTTCGATCCCGTGGGCCGGACCCGCACGCCCAGGCCCGTGACGTCTGTGTCCCAAACGACGTACTCGGCGGCCTCGGAGGGCAGCGCGGCGACCAGTTTTTCAGTCAGTTTCGGCATCGCAGGAGGCCCTTTTCTGGGTACCGCATGGGTACCAGCAGGCAAAATTGGTACCCAGGTTTCACCCGTTCCCAGTTTTGCCCAAAACCTCCCTTTCTTCAACTCCCACAATGGTTTAGAAACGAAATGAGATCGCCTGAAACAGGCCGAAAATGGCCTCCGGGGCCCATGGCATTCAAGAGGTCAGGAGTTCGACTCTCCTTAGCTCCACCATGAAGGCCCGCCGGTAACCCCGGCGGGCCTTCTCCGTTTCGGGTTGCTTCTCGACGACGGGGGGTTGTGGCAATCAACGCCTTCTTCCTCGGAGGTCCCCGTGAAAGCCGCCCTGCCGCTCGCCGCGATCCCGCTGATAGCGCTCAGCGCTTGCGACAATCCGAAACCCCGGCCGGGCGCGGTGGCCGCAGCGGCTGCGGCCCATGCCAGCGCGCCGACCCTCGCGGCGCCGGCGTCGGGGGGCCTGCCCGCGCGTCCCGAGGCGGCCATGTTCTCGCTGGACCTGATCAATGAGGCCGCCGACCCGCGCAGCAAGGCGGGCGTGATCCGGGGCGGCGTCCCGGTGACCTTCGCGGGATGGGCCTACGATCCCGTCGGCAAGACCGCCGCCAAGGCCGTCGACATCGTGATCGACGGCGTCGCCCACGGCGCCAAGTATGGGCAGCCGCGGGGCGACGTCGCGAGCTACTTCAAGAACGAGAAGCTGGGCCAGACGGGCTTCGCGGCCACCCTGCCTAGCTCCGCCGTCGCGCGCGGAGCCCACACGGTGGTGATCCGCGTCGTGGCCGCGGACGGCGCAGGCTATTTCGATGGCGCGCCCATTGAGTTCCGCGTTCGCTGAGCGCAGGGCCCGCCCACCTCCGGACATTGATCGTGGCCGTATCGATCCCCACATAGGGAAGGTCCGGTCGACCGAGCCGATGCCGGGCGGTTCGACCGGAGAGTCGCTTCAAGCGAGGACTCTGAAGGATGAACCGTAGTCTGATCTTCGACAGCCCGTTCCTGCTGGGCTTCGAGCACACGCGAAGCCTGATCGAGCGGGCGGCAAAAGCCGCCGCCGAGAGCTATCCCCCCTACAACGTGGAGGATCGCGGCGAAGGCGCCTTGCGGATCACCCTGGCCGTCGCGGGCTTCTCGCCCGACCAGCTCCAGGTGACCGTCGAGGATCGCCAGCTGGTGGTCGCCGGAAAACGCGAAGGACAGGCCCCGGGCAAGTCCGAGGAGGCCTATATTCACCGTGGCATCGCGGCCCGAGGCTTCATCCGCAGCTTCGTGCTCGCCGACGGCATGGTGGTCGAGGGCGCGACCCTGGAGCATGGCCTGCTCCACATCGACCTGGCGCGGCCCGTACCGGAAAAAAGGGTGCAGTCGATCCCCATCCGTGCGGCCGGGTGAGCTTCGCCAAGACTAATCAAGGGGACCGCCGGATGAGCTGGGGTCCTGTTAAAAGAAAGGTGCGCTGAACCCGCGGCCTTTCGGAGCGTTGAGTTTCATGGAGGTGGTCATGATGACACCTGTTCTTACGATGGAAGCGTTCGCGGCGCTGGGCGCCCCGAATCTGGTCTATGTCCGCCCGATCAAGGCGGCGGAGATCATCGCCAGCACGCCCGCGGCGCAGATCCAGAGCTTCGAGCTCGATCCCGACCAGACCCTTTATGCGGTTCACCGCGCCGATGGTGAGCGCCTCGCCGTGCTGACCGACAAGGACTCGGCGATGGCCGCGGCCCTGGCGCACGAGCTCGCTCCGGTGTCGGTCCACTAGGTCCGACCGCCTCGCGATTTTCGGAAAGGCCGGCGACATCCGCCGGCCTTTTTCGTGGCGGCTAGGCCGCGGGCCGGGCCGAAGCGTCCTGAACCAGCAAGGCGTGGACCGCATCCGCCGAGCGCGCCTTACGGAGCTGCTCTCGCAGCTCGCCTTGGCGCAGCAGGCGCGAGACGCGGGCCAGCGCGCGCAGATGTTCGGCGCCGGCGTTCTTGGGCGCGAACAGCGCGAACAGCAGGTCAACCGGCTGGTCGTCCACCGATTCGAATTCCACCGGCTGATCCAGGCGCACGAAGATGCCGCGAATCCGCTGCAGGCCTTCCAGTCGCGCGTGCGGAACGGCCACGCCGTGACCCACCCCGGTCGAGCCGGCCGCCTCGCGTTCCACGAGAGCCTCCAGCACCTCGCCGGGTTCCAGGCCGAAATTGCGGGCCGCGATCTCGGCGATCACTGCCAGGGCCTTCTTCTTGTTGGCCGCGCTCACACGCGCGGAGATCGCGGTGCGATCCAGCAATTCACCGATGTTCATGGTCTTGAAGAACTAACCCCAATCCGCGCGGGCCGGCCGGGGAAGGCCGCCCGCGTGGTCGCCAGCAATTAGTGGGCCGAAGCGGCCTGATCCCCCTCCGCCCCGTTTCGGCCTTTCGTCCGCTCGGGATCGATCCAGCCGATATTCCCGTCGGGGCGGCGATATACCACCGAAAGTCCGCCGTGCGCGGCGTTTCGGAACACGATTGTTTGAGCTTCGGTCAGGTCCAATTCCATGACCGCCATAGAAACCGTCATCGAGCGGACCGGGCGTTCGGTCTCGGCGATAATCATGGGTTCCGCGAAAGCCTGCGGGCCGCCGTCGTCGACGTCCTCCTCCTCGTCGAGATCGGGCGAGGCGATGACGAAATAGGCTGCGCTCTCGGCCTGCTTCGCGAGGGCCTGGCCGTGGTGGCTCTTCAGGCGGTTCTTGTAGCGGCGAATGCGCTTGGACATCTTTTCGAGCGCCGCATCGAAGGCGAGGTGCGCGTCGCCGCCAATCCCCTGGGTGGTCAGTTGCTGGCCTGAGGCCAGGGTGACGGCGCAGTCGACCTTGAAGGCGCTTCCTTCCCTGCTGACGACCACGTCGGCGCCGCCGCCGTCGCGATCGAAATATTTCAAGATGCTGCTGGTGAGTTCGTCAGAGACTCGCGATCGCAGAGCCTCGCCGACATCGACATGTTTGCCGGTCACTTGGACTTGCATGTGATGATGAACGCGCCTCGGCGCGGATGGTGTCAAGCGGGTGCGACGACGGTCCAGACGTGGTGGAACATCCTGACGATAATGTGAGCCGCCAAAACGAGCACCGAGGCGCTGGTGACCGCCAGCGCATAACCGACGAGCGCGATCAGTCCGTCGCGCTGGATGAGGGCGAAGGACAGCGCCGACACCGCCATCGCGGGCAGGATGTTGCCGCCGGGAATGGGCAGGATCAGCACCAGGGCCAGCGCCGTGCAGACTACGCCCAGCACCCGCTCGCCCACCGAGCCGAACAGGATCACCATCCGTGGCTTGGAGATCGCCTCGACCTTCTGCAGCGTCGGGATCAGCTTCGGCAGGCCCTTGCGCAGGTCGGCGGTGGACAGCGTGCGGCGCTTGACCTGCTCGGGCAGCCAGGGCGCGCCAGCGCCGATCACCAGTTGGGGCGCCAGGAGCAGCAGCGGGAAGCCGAAGATGGTGGTCGCGCCCGGAGGCAGGGGCAGCATGCAGGCCAGGCCGAAGACGAACAGCAGGGCGCCGATCGCCCGGCCGCCGAACTTCTGCATCATCGCCTCGACCGAGATCCGCGGTTCGGCGTGATCGACGATCTCGAGCAGCACCCCCGACAGCGGAAGTCCCTCAGGTGGGTTGGCCGTCTCGGTGGCGTCAGACATGCAGGTTCCATCTGGCGCGTGCGGGTGACGGCGCCAAGTGGCCTAACGCGGAATTCGGCTAGGCCGGTTCCTTCAGCATCCTTCGACGGTCGACAGAGGAGGGGATCCGCATCGCCTCGCGATACTTGGCGACCGTGCGCCGGGCGATGTCGACGCCGGCGTCCTTGAGGATCTCGACGATCCGGTCGTCGGAGTGCACGTCGGCCTCCCTGGCCTCGGCGTCGATGAGCTGCTTGATCTTGTGGCGCACGCTCTCGGCCGAGTGGGCCTCGCCGCCCTCGGTCGAGGCGATGGCCGAGGTGAAGAAGAACTTCATCTCGAACAGGCCGCGCGGGGTGGCCATGTACTTGTTCGACGTCACCCGACTGACGGTGGACTCGTGCATGCCGATGGCGTCGGCGATGGTCTTCAGGTTCAGCGGGCGCAGGTGCTCGACGCCGTAGGCCAGGAAGGCGTCCTGCTGGCGCACGATCTCGGAGCTGACCTTCAGGATGGTCCGGGCGCGCTGGTCCAGGCTCTTCATCAGCCAGCTGGCCTGGGCCAGGCAGTCCGAGACGAAGGTCTTCTCCTGGTCGGTCTTGGACTGGCCCGACACGCGGGCGTGGTAGCGCTGGTCGACCAGCAGGCGCGGCAGGGTGTCGGTGTTCAGCTCCACGTGCCAGAGGCCGCCGGGGCCCTCGCGCACGAGCACGTCAGGCGCCACGGCCGAGGCCGCCTCGCCGCCGGGGAAGGCCGCGCCGGGCCGTGGCGTCAGGCCGCGGATCTCCGCGATCATGTCGCGCAGGTCCTCGTCGTCGACGCCGCAGACCTTCTTGAGCGCCGCCAGGTCGCGCCTGGCGAGCAGGGGCAGGTTGTCCAGCAGGGCGCCGATGGCCGGATCGTACCGGTTCTGGTCCTTGAGCTGGATCATCAGGCATTCGCGCACGTCGCGAGCGGCCACGCCGACGGGGTCGAAGCCCTGGACCACGCCCAGCACCTTCTCCACCAGCGACGGCGCGCAACCCAGGCGCTCGGCCACGTCCAGCACCTCGGCGCGCAGGTAGCCGCCCTCGTCAACCGCGTCGATCAGGACGCCGGCGACGACCGTCTCGGTGGGCGAGAGGCCCGAGGCCGAGAGCTGGTCCTGCAGGTGTTCCGTCAGGGTCTTCTCACGGGCGAGCACGCCCTCGAAGTCGCCTTCGTCGCGATCGAAGCTGCCGCCGGAGCCGGCCTTGGACCAGTCGATGGCGCCGCCCGCGTCGGCCACTTCCGGCGCGTCGCCCGTGGCGCGCTCGCCGGGCGAGGCCTCGTCGTGAGAGGTGTCCAGGTCGGCGCGAGCCTCGGCGTCGGCGGCGTGCTCGGCGACCCCCATGGCCTCGTCCTGCGGGCCGTCCGACGACTCGTTTTCGCTCTCGTCGCGCTGGAGCAGCGGATTGCGTTCGAGCTCGGCCTCGACGAAGGCTTCGAGCTCGAGATTCGACATCTGCAGCAGCTTGATCGCCTGCTGCAGCTGGGGCGTGATGACCAGCCCCTGCCCCTGCCGAATCTCAAGTCGTGCGCTGAGCGCCAACGAACCGCCCCCTGGCCTGTTTCTTGCTTCACAAGCTAGGGGGCGATCCCCACTGACTGGTTAACGCCGCCGCGATTAAGCGGCGATGGGCGCGTGGACGCTCGATTCCAGGTCCCATTCGAACTCGGGATAGAACCGCGCCATCAGCCGGTCGACATAGGCCACGAGGTTGCCGAAACCCTCGGCGCGACGGCGGATTTCCCCCGTGAAGTAAGGGGTCAGGATCCCCGCCAGCACCGCGAAGACGGTGGCGTCGGCGCCGCACGGACGAGCGCCGAACAGGTAGGGCTTGTCGCCCAGCAGGGCCGAGAGCGCGGCCAGGGACCGCACCGCCAGGGCGACCACTTCCAGGTCGGTGTGGCGTCCGATGCCGACCGCCCGGACATTTCTGCGCACCTCCTCCAGCACCATCTCGCGCACGCCCTCGGGCGCGCCGTCGAAGAAGTGGGCCGGGCCCTTGGCGAAATTCTCGGCGTCCAGCCAGCGCTCGGTCACCAGGGTCCAGCACAGGTGGTTCTCGACCATCCGCTCGATGGCCCAGGCCTGGGCGCGCTGCACGGGGTCCAGCCCCTCGTCGAAGTCGACGCCGCAGGTGCGCTCGACGTAGCCGCGGATGAAGGTGGAGTCGGCGATGCGGACGCCGTTCGCGTCGATGAACGGCACCTGGCCCTTCGGCGACTCGTCCGGCCGCGCGCGGACCTTCTCATAGGCCACGCCGGCCATCTTGAGCTGGACCTCGGTCTTGGTGACGTAGGGGCTGATCTCGGGAAGTCCGAAGCCCTCGCCGACGCCGTAAAGCGTGATCATCTGCTCTCTCCCTTATTGACAGGGACACTATGACGCGGCCTTGCTGACAGCATTCTGTCAGCAGAACGGTGGGTGAACATGCGCAGGGCCGATCGCCTGTTCCAGATCATCCAGATCCTGCGCCGAACCCAGCGCCCGATCACCGCCGACGCCATCGCCGAGGAGCTCGAGACCTCCAAGCGCACGGTCTATCGCGACATCGCCGACCTGATCGGCCAGCGCGCGCCGATCCGCGGCGAGGCGGGGGTGGGCTACGTCCTGGAGGACGGCTTCGACCTGCCGCCCCTGATGCTGACGCCCGAGGAGGTGGAGGCTGCGGTGCTGGGCGCCCAGATGGTGGCCGCCCGCGGCGACCCGGCCCTGCGCCGGGCCGCCGAGGACCTGATCGCCAAGATCGGCGCGGTGATCCCCGAGAACCTTCGCCCCCTGGTGGTCGAGCCCGCCACCCGCGCGGCGCCCAGCTGGAAGGCCATGCCCGACAACATCGACATGGCCGGCGTGCGACAGGCGATCCGGGCGGGCCGCAAGATCGTGCTCACCTATCGCGACGAGCAGGAGCGCGAGACGGGCCGCACGGTGTGGCCCTTCGCCGTCGGCTACTACGAGACCAGCCGGTTGATCGTGGCCTGGTGCGAGGTGCGCGCCGACTTCCGCAGCTTCCGCACCGACCGGGTGGTGGCCGCCGTCTTCACCGAGGACCGTTACCCCGACCGACCCGCCTCGCTGCGCGCCCGCTGGCGCCGCCGTCAGCAGGAGCAGTGGGCGGCAATGCACGCCCGCGAGGCGCAGGCGGCGGAATAGGCCCTTCCTCCCGTCCCCTGAGGCGCATGCGGCGCGAGTCGTTGCGGACGGCCGGCATGCGCGCGCCGACGCCACTTCCGCGCGCCCCTGGAACGCCTATGTTCGCGGCGATGCCGCCTCTCAATGTCCTCGCCTCCTCCCGCCTGCGTCACGCGGTCGTGCAGCAGGTCCGCAACCTCGTCGGGGGGACCGGTGACGACACCATCGAGCGGAGCCGAAGAGACACGGGTTTCTTCGGGCCCGAAAGCGCCTGCTGGAAGGTGCACGGCGATTTCACCAGCATGATGGTCGGCGGCATTGCGGCGCTCTACCTGCAGATGCTCCATCCCGGCGCCCTGGCCGGCGTCTGGGACCATTCCGACTTTCGGAAGGACATGCTGGGGCGGCTGCGTCGCACAGCCCGCTTCATCGCCGGCACGACCTACGGCGATCGCGCGGAGGCCCAGGCGCTGATCGACCATGTCCGCAGGATCCACGACCAGGTTTCCGGCGAGCTCCCTGAGGGCGTCCCCTACTCGGCGAATGACGCCGACCTCCTCACCTGGGTTCATGTCGCGGAGGTCAGTTGCTTTCTCGCCGCCTACCTTCGCTATGTAGACCCCGGCTTCCCGCCGGCGGAACAGGATCGCTACTATCGGGAGTACGCTGAGGTCGCACGCAGGCTGGGGGCGCCTCGCGTGCCCACCTCCCGCGCGGAAGTCGCCGCGTACCTCCGAGACATCCGTCCGAGGCTCCGGTACGACCACCGCACGCAGGCCGTCGCCGACGCTCTCGCCGCGCAGCCCGCGCCCAGCGCAGCCGCCGCCCCGGCCATGGCGGCTGCCTTCGACGCGGCGAAGGACCTCCTGCCGGACTGGGCGGCGACGCTGCACGGGTTCCGGCTCTCGCCGCCCCGGCGCGCGGCTTCACGCGGGGCGATCAGGGCGCTCGGCTACGCCATGCGCTGGGCCCTCACCAACAGCGCCGAAGCGCGGGCCCGCCGACGTGCGGCGGAACTCGCGTTGACGTCGCCCGCGCCTCTCTGACGGCCCGAGGTCCGCCCGCCCACGGCCCTGCCGTCGCCGTGCGTCGCAGGGACCGGCTAGGCCAGGGGGGCGAGGCGGGCGCGGCGACGGAGCATCGCCCCGGCGCCGCCGAAGCCGGCGATCATCAGGGCCCAGGTGGTCGGTTCCGGCACGGCGGCGTTGACGATGCGCTCCGTCACGAAAGTGGAGGCGTTGGCCTGGCCGGGAACTGCGCGCAGGAAGCCTTCCGAGCGCGTGCCGTCGCTGAAGTCGAAGAACACCTTCGCGCCGATCAGGCGCTGGCCGCTGATCGAGCCGCCGGCGTTGATGTCGACGTCGATGCGGTAGGAAAAGAACTCGCCCGGGTCGAAGTCGGAGAAGGCGATCGAGAACGCCTTGGCGTTGTCGGGGATGTAGGGCAGGGCGACGAGGCCGGTGGTGGTCGCCGTGGTCCCGACAGGCGTGAACGGCGTTGAGCCGCCGCCCTCGGTGTCGAACAGGAAGTTCGCGTCGGTCAGGGTGCTGAGGTCGAAGCCGAAGCCGACGATCTTCTCGCCGTCGTCGGAGGTGTTGGAGAAGGTGAACGGCGAGGTCAGGGTGTCGCCCACGATGAGGAATGTGACGCCAGTCTTCGCCTGGGCGATGGCCGGGGGGGACAATACGGCGGCCGTCGCCGCCAGAAGGCCGAAAATTCTCATGACGCTCATCTCGTACGTGGGAAAGCCCCTGGCTAAGCGCGGCGCGCTCGCCGGGGCAACGCGGGCGCGACCAAACCCGCCGAGTCCGAGATGAGGGTGTTCCGCCAGGCGTCGCCGACTGCGGCGTTGGCGGGCGGCGCTGAGGCTAGCTGAAGCGGTCGCCGAGGTAGACGCGGCGGACTTCGGGATCGTCGACGATCTCGTCGGGGCTGCCCTCGAACAGCACTTCGCCCGCGTGGATGATCGAGGCGCGATCGATGATGTCGAGCGTCTCGCGGACGTTGTGGTCGGTGATCAGAATGCCGATGCCGCGCTGCTTCAGGTAGGTGATCACCTGGCGGATGTCGGCGATGGCCAGGGGGTCGATGCCGGCGAAGGGCTCGTCCAGCAGCATGAAGGACGGGTCGGAGGCCAGGGCGCGGGCGATCTCGACGCGGCGGCGCTCACCGCCGGACAGCGAGACGGCCGGCGCGTTGCGCAGGTGCTCGATGTGCAGCTCCTCCAGGAGCTGGGTGACGGTCGCCTTCGCCTGGCGCGCATCGCGCTGGCGCAGTTCGACCACGGCCATGACGTTTTCCCAGACGCTCATGCCGCGGAAGATCGACGTCTCCTGCGGCAGGTAGCCCACGCCCATGCGGGCGCGCTGGTACATCGGCTGGGCAGTGATGTTCTCGCCGTCCAGGTAGATGGCGCCGTAGTCGGCCGGGATCAGGCCGGTGATCATGTAGAAGGTGGTGGTCTTGCCGGCGCCGTTGGGGCCGAGCAGACCGGCCACCTCGCCGCGGCAGAGGCGGAGGGAGACGCCCTTCACGACGGCGCGGCCGCGGAACGACTTGCCGATGTTGTCGACGACCAGGCCCTCGGTGGGGATGGCGCCCTTGGCCTGGATCCGCGTCTTGACCGCTTGCGGCGCGTTCACTTGGACGCGCTCTCTTGCTTCTTCGAGGGATAGAAGACGCCGCGCGGGCGCGACTTGGCGTTGGCGCCGGTGGCGTTGCCGACCATGCGGCCCTCGCCGGTGTTGGTGTTGAACACCATGCGGCTGCCGCGCAGCACGTTCTGGCCCTGCACGGCCACCACGTCGCCGGTCAGGGTGACCGTCTCGTTGGCGGCGTCGTACACGCCGTTGTCGCCGCGCACCCGCTGGTCCTTGCTGGTGACGTAGTAGACCGAGCCCTCGGCCTCGATGCGGATCAGGTCGCCGCAGGCGCCGGTGCTCGTACCCGAGCTCGTGCCCGGCTTGGTCTGGAAGAAGGCGCGGATAATGTCGGCGCGCAGGCGGGCCTGGCCCTGCAGGGCCTCGGCCTTGCCCTTCCACACCGAGACGCAGGCCTTGTTCTGCACCTCGAGCTCGTCGGCGGTGATGTCCATCGGGCCGTCCGAGCCGGGGCCCAGGCTCTGGGCGTGCGCGGCGTGGCCGAGCAGCAGGGCCGCGGCGAAGACGGAGCTTTTGACGAGAGACTTCATGTTGCCCTTGCGCTTCGTCCGCTACTTCTTCTTGGTTTCCAGGCGGGTGCGGACGCCGCCCTTGAAGACCATGCGCTCGCCTTTGCCGTAAACGCCATAGGACTCTGCGCGGATTTCTCCAAGGCCCCCCGCGCCCTGAATGGGGCCTGAACCGATCACCTCGCCGGTCTTGGTGTCGAACAGCGAGGCCGCCGTGTCGAAGGCGTTCTTGGCGTCGGCCATGTGGACGCCGTTGCTGAGTTCCAGCTTGCCGCTCTGCTCGTGGAAGATCCCGTCAGCGCCGTTGATGCGCATCTCGTCGGGGCCGTTCTCGTCCAGCACCAGGGCCGGCCGCTTGAGGATCACGCGCTGATAGTCGAGCCGGTCGCGGATCGCCGAGTCGGCGGTGAGCACGAACGAGCGGCCCTTGTCGTCGCGGCCGATGAAACGCGGGTTCATCAGGCGGATCGGCTCGTCGCCCACCTTGGCCGCGCGCGGCTGGGCGTTGAAGGTGGACCAGGCGACGCTGCCGATCAGGCCCGCGAAGATCAGGGCGATGAGCGACGGCAGCACGACCCGAAGGGCGCGGATCAGGCGCGAACGGCGGCGCCAACGCTCGAAGTCGGCGCGGCGGGGCTCGGCCAGGGTCTCGGGATGGGGCGCGTGGGCGGCCGTCATGGCGCTTATCTAGGTATGAGCGAAGATGTCGGCATCCTCCCAGCCGGCCACGTCCAGCAGGGCGCGGTGCGGGAGGAATTCGAAACAGGCGCGGGCGTGATGGTCGCGGCCCTCGCGGACCAGCATCTCGTCGAGGCGGGCGCGGAGTGCGTGCAGGTGCAGGACGTCGGAGGCTGCGTAGGCCACCTGGTCGTCGGACAGCTTGCCCGCGCCCCAGTCCGAGCTCTGCTGGGCCTTGGACATGTCAACGCCCAGCAGTTCGCGCGACACGTCCTTGAGGCCGTGGCGGTCGGTGTAGGTGCGGGCGAGCTTCGAGGCGATCTTGGTGCAGTAGACGGGCTTGGTCACCACCCCGAGGTGGAGCCAGAACATGGCGATATCGAAGCGGCCGAAGTGGAAGATCTTGGTCACCGCCGGATCGGTCAGCAGCCGCTTGAGGTTGGGCGCGTCGTAGGTGGAGCGGTCCAGCCGGACCACGTGGGCGTCGCCGTTGCCGTCAGAGAGCTGCACCACGCAGAGCGGGTCGCGACCCAGGCGCAGGCCCATGGTCTCCGAATCGACGGCCACGGCGGAGGCATTCGCCAGCGCGTCGGCCGGCAGGTCGCCTTCATGCACGAAAGTCGTCACTTCGCTCGAACTCCGACGTGGGACCCACGGTTTAACGTAGGGGTGGCGCCCAGGGAAGGACTACCCCCGTATGGGGGCCTGGGGCCGGTAGCGCCCCATCCACCGGATGGATCAATCCGGTGGTGCCCAGGAGAGGACTCGAACCTCCACGGCCGTTAAGCCACTGGCACCTGAAGCCAGCGCGTCTACCAATTCCGCCACCTGGGCCCCGTCCGTCGGATCGGGAGGCGGCTACATATGGCGCCGGCCCCACCGGGTCAACGGCCTTCGCAGCGGCGCATTGCGAGCCGCCGCCGCATCGCCTAAACCGCACCTCTTCCAAGGCTTCCAGGACCGACCACGGCGCCATGCAGAACCTCGTCACCGTCTTCGGCGGATCCGGCTTCGTCGGGACCCAGGCCGTCCGCTACCTGGCCAAGGCCGGTTGGCGCGTGCGGGTCGCGGTTCGCAACCCGAACCTGGCCTACAAGATGCGCCTGCTGGGCGACGTGGGGCAGATCGACGTTGTGCAGGCCAACCTGCGCAACATGCCGTCGCTGGAGCGCGCGCTGGACGGGGCGGCGGCCTCGCTGAACCTGGTGGGCGTTCTGCGCGAGACCGGCCGCCAGGGCTTCCAGGCGGTGCACGTGATGGGCGCCAAGAACGTGGCCGACGCCGCGCGCAGCCAAGGCGTGAGCCGGGTGGTGCAGGTCTCGGCTCTGGCCGCCGACGCCAATTCGACCTCGAAGTACCTGCGGACCAAAGCCGAGGGCGAGGCCGCGGTGCGGTCGGTCTATCCCGACGCGGTGGTCGTGCGGCCCTCGATCGTGTTCGGCAACGGGGACGGCTTCTTCAACCGGTTCGCCAAGATGGCGGCGATCAGCCCGGTCCTGCCGCTGATCGGAGGCGGCCATACCCGGTTCCAGCCGGTGTTCGTAGGCGACGTGGGCCAGGCGCTGGCCGCGGCCGTGACGCGGGACGAGGCGGCGGGCCAGACCTACGAGCTGGGCGGCCCGGCCACCTACAGCTTCAAGGAGCTGATGGAGATCCTGCTGGCCGAGATCGACCAGCGCCGCATCCTGTTGCCGCTGCCCTTCCCGGCGGCCGCGGCGCTGGGCAGCGTGTTCGACCTGGGCGCGGCGCTGATTCCGCCGCCGGTGACCGCCGACCAGGTGGAGGCCTTGCGCACCGACAACGTCGTCAGCGGTTCTTACCCGGGCCTAGCCGAACTGGGCCTGACGCCGGCTACGCTCGAGGCGGTGCTGCCGACCTACCTCTACACCTATCGCAAGGGCGGCCAGTACGCCGACCAGGACGCTCGCGAGCTGGAAGCCGGGCGCATCTAGCGTCGCGCGGCGAGATCGCCTTACCCGCCGAACCGATCGATGTGTCCGGTGCCCCAGGTCTTCACGGTCTGGACGACGGGCAGGAGCGAGCGACCGTAGTCGGTGAGAGCGTAGATCACCGGCGCCGGGACCGGCCCCGTCTCTTCGCGAACGACGATATCGTCGGCGATCAGCTCGCGGAGCTGCTCGGTGAGCACCTTCTGCGAGATCGAAGGCATCAGCTGGCGCAGGCCCGCGAAGTGCCGGGGCTCCTCAGCCAGCCAGTAGATGATGATCAGCTTCCACTTCGAACCCATGGCCGCCAGGGCCGCGGTGAGGGGACAGTCGCTGACGGGGTTGCGGCGACGGGGCGTGGGCATAGGTACCTGAAGGTGCCTTCTCGTGGCGGGGCCGGGGCGAAGCTAGCGTCGCCGCCGAACCATGGGGAGCCCGCATGATAGCCCACCTCCGTTGCCGGAAGATCAAGTCCGCCGTCGTGGCTCTCGTGGTGATGTTCGCGCCCGCCGCCGGGTTCGCGCAGCCCGGGGTGGCGCACGACGGGCGACACGACTTCGACTTCGAGTTCGGGACCTGGGACATGCATGTGAAGCGGCTGTTGAAGCCGCTCAGCGGTTCGAGCGAGTGGGCCGAATACGACGGGCCGTCGGTGGTCCACCCGATCTGGGGCGGCGCGGCCAATGTGGGCGAGATCGACATCACAGGCCCGGCCGGGCGCATCCAGGGCATGAGCGTGCGGGTCTACAGTCCGCAGTCGAACCAGTGGAGCGTGAGCTTCGCCAGCGCGCGCGGCGGCGCCCTGGGCACGGCGATGGTGGGCGGGTTCGCGGACGGGCGCGGCGAGTTCTACAATCAGGAGCTCTTCGACGGCCGCGCGGTCTTCGTGCGGTTCATCTTCTCGGACATCACCCCGAAGACGTTCCGGCTGGAGCAGGCGTTCTCGGCGGACGGCGGCAGGACCTGGGAGGCCAATTGGATCGCGACCTTCAGGAAGAAGCCGGGCTGACCATCTTCGGCCGGTTCCAGGCAAGGGCGGGATGCGAGGACGCCGTCGCCGCCGCGATCGCCGAGGTCGTCCCCGCGACGCGGGCCGAGCCGCTGTGCTTGGGGATCGACGGCTTCCGCGACCTGCGCGAGCCACGGCTGTTCTTCATTCACTCGCGCTGGCCGGACGAGGCGGCATTCGAGCTCCATGCCGCCCTGCCGCACACGGTGAGGTTCCTGGAGACCGTGCAGCCGCTGATCGACCATCCGCTGGATGTGCGGCGGGCGACGCGGCTCTAGCGGACGCTACTTGCCGCTGACGGCTGCGGTGTCGACGGCCGCCTTCAGGCCGGGCGAGAACTCGGCGCCGTAGATCACCTGCATGGACGAGCCCTTCAGCGCGTCGCCGAAGGCCTCGGCGCGGCCGCCCAGGCAGCGTTCGAGGAAATGCTCGGTGGCGGCGTTGAAGGCCAGGTTGTTCTCCGGTCGCGCGAAACCGTGGCCCTCATCGGGGAACAGGACGTAGGTGACGGGGATGCCCTTGGCCTTCATGGCCTCGACGATCTGCTCGCTTTCGGCCTTGTTGACGCGCGGGTCGTTGGCGCCCTGGCCGATCAGCAGCGGGCGCTTGATCTGGTCGGCCTTGGTGAGCGGCGAGCGCTCCTTCAGCAGGGCCTGGCCCTCGGCGGTATCGGGATCGCCCATGCTGCGCACGAACTGGACGCGGACCGCCTGCCAGTAGGGCGGAATGGTCTTGAGCAGCGTGTTGAGGTTCGACGGCCCGACGATATCGACGCCGCAGGCGAAGACCTCGGGCGTGAAGGCCAGGCCGGCCAGGGTGGCGTAGCCGCCGTAGGAGCCGCCCATGATGGCGACCTTGTCCTTGGTCGTGACGCCGCCCTTCACCGCCCAGTCGACGGCGTCGAGCAGGTCGTCGTGCATCTTGCGGCCCCACTCCTTGTCGCCGGCGTTGATCCACGCCTTGCCGAAGCCGGTGGAGGCCCGGAAGTTGGGCGACAGCACCGCATAGCCGCGGTTGGCCAGCCATTGGTGGTAGCTGTTGTAGCCGTAAACGTCGCGGCCCCACGGCCCCCCGTGGACGAACAGGACCAGGGGGACCGGCTTGTCGGGCTTGCCGTCGCCGTTGGCGTCCGAGCCCGGGGGCAGGGTCAGGTACGAGACTTCGGTGTGGCCGTCGCGGGTGTTGATCTCGACCGGGTGCATCGGCTGCAGCGGCGCGCCCTCGAGCTCCGGCCGTGAGGTGTAGAGCTTGGTGAGCGTCTTGGCCTTCCGGTCGTAGAGCCAGGCGGTGGTGGGCTCGGTCACCCGGTCTTCACCGACGACCCACAGGTTGTCGTCGTCGCTGCGCGAGGTGACACCGAACTGGCCCTTGAGCTTGCTCTTCAGGAAGTCGAGGTCGGCCTTGGTCTCGGGGGCCAGCGCCCGCCACTCGGTCTTCAGGTAGTTGACCGCATAGGCCTGGACCTTGCCGGTTTTCGGGTCGCCGAGCGCGCCCTGGACGTCGGCGCGCGGGTCTTCGCCCAGCACCGTGGTCTTGCCGGTCTTCACGTCCTGGGCGACCAGGACGGCGGTGTTCCGCCCGCGGCTGTCCAGCCAGTAGAGGGTCGATCCGTCGTAGGTGTAGGACGCCGGCGCCGTGGTCAGCGCGTCCTCGGGACCGATGACCTGCACCGGCTTCTCCGAGACGGTCTGGCCGTCGATGGCGTAGATTTCCTGGCCGCCGTCCGGCCGGGGCTTCACGCCCAGGCGGACCTTGAGCTGGTTGTCGGTGACGAAGCTGCCGAAGCCCTCGTTCTTGAACACCAAGGTGAGCTGGCCGGTCTTGAGGTCGAGGCTGTGCACGTCGTGCCAGCGCGGGTCGCGATTGTTGAGCCCGACCAGGATGCGGTCCTTGACCGTCCGGCTGACGCCGAGGATCTGGGCGCGGGTCTTGTCGAACGGCGTCAGCGCCTTTTGCTCGCCGGTCGTGACGTTGACGCCATAGACCTTGAAGTTCTCGTCACCGCCGTTGTCGTTGATAAACAGGATGGCGCTGGAGTCCGGCGCCCAGAAGTAGCCCTGGACGGGACGCTTCTTCTCGGCAGTCATCGGCCGCGCCTTGGCGGGGTCGCCGATCGGGGCCACCCAGACGTTGCGCACGCCGTCGCGCGGCGCGACCCAGGACAGCCACCTCCCGTCGGGGCTGATCTGGCCGGCCGCCTTGCTGGCGTTTCCGAACAGCTTGGTCCGCTCGATCAGCGGCGCGGCGGTCTGGCTGGCGGCGGGCGGCGCGGAAACGGCGGCCAGGGCGACGGCGACGGAGGCAAGCAGGTAGCGGCGCATGGCGATCTCCCCCTGAGGTTGCGAGGGAGCGTAGACCTTGGCCGCGCGAGCGCCTAGCCGGCGACCGGCGTTACCTTGGCCGCGGCCTCGCCGGCTCGCTCGCGGGCCTGATCCACGTCGGCGGCGCGGGCCAGGGCGACGCCCATGCGGCGGCGCTCGAAGCTCTCGGGCTTGCCGAATAGGCGGAGGTCGGCCCCCGGGACGCTCAGGGCCTCGGCGACGCCCTCGAAGGCGATGCCCTTGGCCTCCATGCCGCCGTAGATCACCGCGCTGGCCCCCGGCTCGCGCTGGGTGATGTCGACGGGCAGGCCCAGGATGGCGCGGGCGTGCAGTGCGAACTCGGACTGATACTGGGTGACCAGGGTGACCAGGCCGGTGTCATGCGGACGGGGGCTGACCTCCGAGAACCAGACCTCGTCGCCCTTTACGAACAGCTCGACGCCGAAGATGCCGAGGCCGCCCAGGGCGTCGGTGACCGCCTTGGCGATCTCGCGCGAGCGCGCCAGGGCGTTGTCGCTCATGGCCTGCGGCTGCCAGCTCTCGACGTAGTCGCCCTTCACCTGGCGGTGGCCGATAGGGGCGCAGAAGCTGGTCTCGATCCCGCCGCCCTTGCGGCTGCGCACCGTCAGTTGGGTGATCTCGAAGTCGAAGTCCACGCGGCCCTCGACGATCACCCGCGGCTGCTCCACCCGCCCGCCCTCCAGGGCGTACTTCCAGGCGGCGGCGATCTGGTCGGGGCTCTCGACGTAGGATTGGCCCTTGCCGGAGCTGCTCATCACCGGCTTCACGAAGCAGGGGAAGCCGGTGACCTTCTCGGCGGCCTCGGCCAGTTCCGCCTCGGTGGAGGCGAAGGCATAGGCGCTGGCGGGCAGGCCCAGCTCCTCGGCGGCCAGGCGGCGGATGCCCTCGCGGTTCATGGTGAGCTGGGCGGCGCGGGCCGTGGGGATCACCGTGGCCAGGCCGTCGGCCTCGATGGCGGCCAACTCGTCGGTGGCGATGGCCTCGATCTCGGGGACGATGAGGTGGGGCCGCTCCTTTTCCACCAGGGCGCGCAGCGCCTTGGCGTCGGTCATGGCGATGACGTGGGCGCGATGGGCCACCTGCTGGGCGGGCGCGTCGGCGTAGCGGTCGACGGCGATCACCTCGCAGCCGAGGCGCTGCAGCTCGATCACCACCTCCTTGCCCAGTTCGCCCGAGCCCAGGAGCATCACCCGGACGGCGGAGGGGGAAAGGGGGGTGCCGAGGCGCATGGTCGTCATCCTATCAGCTCGTCATGGCCGGGCTTGACCCGGCCATCCATATCCATAGCGCCCGCAAGCCTCGCACCCCCTTCGGAACCGCCTGTTGGATGGCCGGGTCGAGCCCGGCCATGACGAGCGGGAAGAGAGAGGAGGCGCCCTACAGCTTCGCCTTGGCCGCGGCCGCCACACCTTGAGGCGTGATGCCGAAGTGCTCGTAGAGCGCCTTGTCGGTGCCGCTGGCGCCGAAGCCGGTCATGCCCACGAAGGCGCCGTCGGTCCCGATGAAGCGGTCCCAGCCCTGCCGGACCCCGGCTTCGACGGCCACCCGGACGGGCGTCTCGCCGATCAGGGCGGCCTGGTAGTCGGCGGGCTGGGCCTCGAACAGCTCGAAACACGGCACGGAGACCACGCGGGCGCCGATACCCTCGGCCTCCAGCAGGTCGCGGGCCGCCAGTGCGACGGGGACTTCCGTGCCGGTGGCGAAGATCGTCACCTGGGCCGGTTGGCCGGCGCCCATGAGCTGGTAGGCGCCTCGGGCGCACTGGTTCTCGCCCGCGTCGCCACGGACGCCGGCGGTCTTCTGGCGGCTCAGCGCCAGGACCGAAGGCGTGGTCTTGGCTTCCAGCGCCAGCTTCCAGCACTCGGCGGTTTCCACCGCGTCGGCGGGACGGAAGACGTTGAGGTTGGGCATGGCGCGCAGGCTGGCCAGGTGCTCCACCGGCTGGTGGGTGGGGCCGTCCTCGCCCAGGCCGATCGAGTCGTGGGTGCCGACGAAGATGGTGCGCACGCCCATCAGGGCCGAGAGCCGGATCGCCGGGCGGGCGTAGTCCGAGAACACCAGGAACGTCCCGCCATAGGGGATCGCGCCGCCGTGCAGAGCCAGGCCGTTCATGGCCGCGCTCATGCCGAACTCTCGCACGCCGTAGTTCACATAGCGGCCGGCGTAGTCGGGGGCGTCGAAGATCTGGGTGTTCTTGACGAAGGTGTTGTTCGAGCCGGTGAGGTCGGCGGAGCCGCCGATCAGTTCGGGGATCGAGCCGAAGATCTGCTCCAGCACGGCGCCGGAATGCTGGCGCGTGGCGGCGGCCGGCTTGTCGGCGGCGGCCTTGGCGATGAAGGCGTCCAGGGCCTCGAAGGCGCCCTTGGGCAGGTCGCCGACCATGGCGCGCTCGAACTCGGCCTTCAGGGGCGAGGCGTCCAGGCGGGCCTGCCAGGCCTTGCGATCCTTGGCCCCGCGCTTGCCGGCCTTGCGCCAGGGCTTCAGCGCCTCGTCGGGAACGGTGAAGGCCTCGTGCGGCCAGCCGAGGGCCTCGCGGGTCTTGGCGACCTCGTCCTTGCCCAGGGCCTTGCCGTGGACGTCGTGGGTGCCCTGGAAGGTGGGCGAGCCCTTACCGATGACGGTCTTGCAGGCGATCAGCGAGGGCTTGTCCTGCTTCAGCGCCCAGGCGAGCGCCTTCCTGATGTCCTTCTCGTCGTGGCCGTCAATGCGCTTGGTGGCCCAGCCGGCGGCCTTGAAGCGGGCGATCTGGTCGGTGGCGTCCGAGATGCCGACGTGGCCGTCGATGGTGATGTCGTTGTCGTCCCAGAGGACGGTCAGCCGCGAGAGCTTCAGACGACCGGCCAGGCTGATCGCCTCGTGGCTGATGCCCTCCATCAGGCAGCCGTCGCCCGCCACGACCCAGGTGCGGTGATCGACGAGGTCCGCGCCGAAGCGGGCGGCCAGCTTGCGCTCGGCCATGGCCATGCCGACGGCGGTGGCCAGGCCCTGGCCCAGCGGCCCGGTGGTGGTCTCGACGCCGGGCGTGTGACCGTACTCCGGGTGTCCGGGCGTGTTGGAGCCCAGCTTGCGGAAGTCGCGCAGGCTCTGCATCGGAACGCCCTTCACGCCCGACAGGTGCAGCAGGCTGTAGAGCAGCATCGAGCCGTGGCCGGCCGAAAGCACGAAGCGGTCGCGGTCGGCCCAGTCGGTGGCGGCCGCGTCGTACTTCATGAATTTCGACCAGAGCACCGTCGCCACGTCGGCCATGCCCATCGGCATGCCGGGGTGCCCGGAGTTGGCCTGTTCGACCGCGTCCATCGAGAGGACGCGGATAGCGTCGGCCATGAGCTTGGTGGGCGCGGACATCGTGCTGCTTGAGTCTCTTCTGGCGAGGAATTGCGCGGCGGCCTCGCACGCGGGGGGCCGGGGGTCAAGAAATGGCCCCGGATTTCGCCAGACTCACTTGCAGTGGGTATAGAAGACCGGACGGCTTCGGAGGATCGCATGAGCGGCAGCGAGAGCGCCTTGGACCTGGCGGCGAAGCGCCTGGAGAACGCGCTCCACGTGCTGGAGCAGCGCCTGTCGAAGCGGCTGAAGGCGGCTAGCGCCGACGCGGGCGGGCTGTTCGACCAGGATCGCTCGAACTTGGCCGCCGAACTGGACGCCGCGCGCGCCCGCGAGCGCGAACTGGAGGAGGCGGGCGCCCAGGCCTCGGCCGCGCTCGGCCGCGCCATACAGGAAATCAAGGCCGCGCTGAACGGCCAGGCGACGGAGGCTTAAGCCCGATGGCCCAGATCAATGTCGACGTGAACGGCCGCCCCTATGCGGTGGGCTGCGAGGACGGGCAGGAGGCGCATCTGCACGAGCTGGTGAAGGTGTTCGACCAGCAGGTGCGGCAGGTGAGCCAGGACATGGGCCAGCTGGGCGACACGCGGCTGTTCCTGATGGGTGGGTTGTTGCTGGCCGACGAACTGCTGGATGCGCGCAACCGCCTGGCGGCGCTGCAGGTCGAGGTGGGCCGGCTCCAGGCCGACCGCTCGCGGATCGAGAGCAAGGCGGTGGCGGCGCTGGAAAACGCCGCCGGCAAGATCGAGAAGCTGGCGACCGAGGGAGCCTAGCGCCGGCGGCGCATCCGAGCCACCAACGCTCCCATCGCCGGGAACAGCTCGCGCTCCTCCGCGCGGCGGTAGTCGTGGTCGGCGGGCAGGGCCTCGACCAGCCGCCGGTGGGCGGTCCCGAGGTTGTGATAGGGCAGGCGCGGCATCAGGTGGTGCAGGGCGTGGTAGCGCAGGCCCACGGGCGCCCAGAGGAACGGCAGCAAGGCCGGCGGCGGCACGTTCACCGAATCCAGGAACTGGTCCAGCGGGGCCATGACCTCGCCGTCGTTGTCCCAACGGTGCGCCACGGCGGTGCGCAGCTGGTTGAGGAAGGTCATCAGGCTGAAGACCACGAAGGCGGTGGCGAGCACGCGCGCAGGCAGGACGCCGGCGATGGTCAGGCCGACGACGGCCCAGCACCACAGCCAGGCGCCGATCTCCTGGGCCAGCCAGGGCGCGGCGTTCGCGCGGTCGAAGTCCTCGCGGGAGAAGCCGGGGTTTATGACCATCCCCGAGGCCTTGGCGACCGTGAAGCGGCGGACGGCCGGGATCAGGAAGCCCAGCGGCGCGAGCACGCCGAAGCGCAGCAGGGTGCCGACCGGCGCCAGCAAGGCGATCCCTAGGAACACCGCCAGCTCGTGCAACGGCCGGCGGGCCAGCGGGTGGTATTCGGGGTCACGGGCGGTGCCGTAGCGGTCCTTGGCATGGTGCAGGATGTGGACACCCTCGTAGAGCAGCGAGGGGGTCAGCCACGGCACGCCGATCAGTATGTTCCAGGCGAAGTGGAAGCCTGGCACGTCGTCGCGGCGCAGGTGGGTCAGCTCGTGGATGAAGCTGATGCCGCGATAGAGCGCCAGGATACAGACGACGCCGGCGGCAAGGGTCCAGGCGACGGAAGCAGCGGTGGCGGCAATGGCGAAGCTCAGCCACGTGACGATGGCCGTCACGGTGAGGTCCAGCCAATAGACGCGGGGGTTCGCACGCGCCAGATCGCGGGCGAGGTCGTTGGCCTGGCGCGCCAGGCTCTGTCCGGCGATGTCGGCGTGAGCGTTCAAGACGCCCGATGTAAGGCGCGGAAGCCCTTCGCCCAAGCCCGAATGCGCAGGCATACGCCCGGCCGCGCTTGAGACCTGGCCCGCGAGCGCCTACCTTGGTCCCCGGCGGGTCCTGCTGCGGTCCTCGTCGAAGGCGACAATATTCCAGCGACCTTAATTCACTCATAGGGAGCTGTCCCTGCCCCGGACCGTGGTCTTGGGCACACGGCGCCCACCTGGTCTATCCAGGTCGAGGGAATGAAACAGTCCTTCACGGCTCTCGCGGCGCCGCCACCCTTTCCACGCTAAGAGGGCGTGTGACCGGCATCTCCGACGACATGGCGCCCGAGAAGGCGGCGCTGCGGGCGCAGCTTCGCAGCCTCAGGCGCCGGCTGGCCGACGTCACGCCCGATGCGGGCGAGCGGGCGGCGGCGAACTGGCCGGGACGCGCGGGCGCGGAGACCTTCGCGCTCTACCACCCCGCCGGGTCCGAGCTCGATCCTTCGCCGCTTCGCACGCGCCTGCCGCCGGGCGGGGTCGCCCTGCCGGTGGCGCAGGCGCGAGACGGCGCGCTGGTGTTCCGCCGACACCTGCCGGGCCAGGCCCTGGTCCCCGACGCCCTGGGCATCCCGGCGCCGGCGCTGGGCGCGGAAGCGGTGCTGCCCGATGTGGTCTTCGCGCCGCTGCTGGCATTCGACCGCAAGGGCGGGCGGCTGGGGCAGGGCGGTGGGCACTACGACCGCACGCTGGCCAGTCTGCGGCGCTTGAAGCCAGTTTTCATCGTGGGCCTTGCCTACGCGGGGCAGGAGTTGCCCGAAATCCCCATGGAGGCGCACGACCAGCGCCTGGACGCCATCCTGACCGAGACGGGCTATCAGGAATTCGGCTAAGGATGGCCGGATGAGATTTGCGTTCTTTGGAGACGTGGTCGGCCGTTCGGGCCGCGAGGGCCTGGCCGAACACCTGCCCGCCCTGCGCCGCCAGCTTCAGCTGGAATTCGTGATCGTCAACGCGGAGAACGCCGCCGCCGGCTTCGGCATCACCGAGAGCACGGCCAACGAGCTGTTCGATGCGGGCGCCGACTGCCTGACCCTCGGCAACCACTCGTGGGACCAGAAGGAGGCGCTGACCTACATCGTTCGCGAGCCGCGCCTGATCCGACCGTTGAACTATCCGGCGTTCGCCGCCGCGCCCGGCCGTGGCGCGCAGCTGTTCGACACCCAGGACGGCAAGCGGATCCTGGTGGTCAATCTGCTCGGGCGGGTGTTCATGGACGCCCTCGACGATCCCTTCGCCGCCGTCGACAAGGAACTGGAGGCCTGCCCCCTGGGCGCGGTGGCCGACGCCATCGTGGTCGATATCCACGCCGAGGCGACGTCCGAGAAGATGGCGATGGGCCACTTCTGCGACGGCCGCGCCAGCCTGGTGGTGGGCACCCACAGCCACGTGCCGACGGCCGACGCCCAGGTGCTGCCGGGCGGCACGGCCTACCAGACCGACGCGGGCGCCTGCGCGGACTACGACAGCGTCATCGGTAACCAGAAGGAAGAGCCGCTTCGCCGGTTCACCACGCGGATCTCCGGCGGTCGCTACAAGCCCGCCGAGGGGCCGGCCACGGTGTGCGGGGTGTTTGTCGAGACCGACCCCAAGACCGGCCTGGCGCGCCGGATCGAACCTATCCGCCTGGGTGGCCGCCTGAAGCAGACCGTGCCGAGCCTGGAGGCGGTGGAGGCGTAGAACCTCCTCTCCCCCGAGGCGCAGCCCGGGGGGAGAGGGTAGGGAGAGGGGCGGCGCCGACATCTCCGCGGGCACGCTGGTCCACCCATGATCCTCGCTCAACCGGGAGCGGAAGGTTAGAAGCCGAGCCGCCCCTCTCCCGACCCTCTCCCCTCCCACTTCGTGTGGGGGGAGAGGAGGCTATGCCGCCGCTTCAGAGTCCTTATCATGGGCCACCGGCCGCGCGGCCACCACCTCGGCGATCGCGGCGATCAGGGCGGCGGGCTGGACCGGCTTGTGCTGGAGGGCGTCGAAGCCCAGGGCCTTCAGGCGGTCCTCCTCGCCCGGCATGGCGTCGGCGGTCAGGGCCACGACGGGCGTGTCGGCGCGGCCGACTTGGCCGTCGCGCAGGCGGCCCACGGCCTCGATGCCGTCCATGTTGGGCATGTGGACGTCCATCAGCACGACGTCGAAAGCCTCGAGGCGCAGGCGCTCAAGCGCCTGAGCGCCGTCGGCCACGGTCTCGACGTTGGCTCCGGCGGCCTCGAGGATCGCGCGCGCCACCGCCTGGTTGATCGGGTTGTCGTCGGCGACCAGCACCCGCAGCGCCGGCAGGTCCTCTGGCTCGCCCGCCACTTCGGCAGCGCATTCGGCCTCGGGCAGCGGCAGCCAGACGCGGAAGGTGGAGCCGTGGCCGGCCTCGCTCTCGACGCGGATCTCGCCGCCCATCATCGCGCTCAGCTTGCGGCAGATCGCCAGACCCAGGCCCGTGCCGCCGAACTTGCGGGCGGTGGAGGCTTCGGCCTGTGCGTAGGGACGGAAGAGGCCCTGCTGCTGCTCCAGGCTCATTCCGATGCCGGTGTCGGACACCAGGATCTCGACGCCGCCGTCGCCGTCGGCCGCGGGCGCGGCGCGCAGGGTGAGGGTGACGCCGCCCGTCTCGGTGAACTTCAGCGCGTTGGAGATCAGGTTGAGCACGATCTGGCGCACCCGCATCTCGTCGCCCAGGACCAGGGCGGGCAGGTCGCGCTCGGCGTGGCAGGCCAGGGTCAGGCCCTTGGAGGCGGCGATCTCGGACCACAGCTCCACGGCCTGGTCGCCCAGCGCCTGCAGATCGAAGGCGCCGATGTCCAGGTCCATGCGCCCGGCCTCGATCTTCGACATATCGAGCACGTCGTTGAGGATCGCCATCAGGCCGTCGCCCGAGCGGAGGATGGTGTCGACATAGCCCTGCTGGCGGGGGTCGAGCTGGGTGCGCTGGAGGGCGCGGGCCATGCCCAGCACGCCGTTCATCGGCGTGCGCAGCTCATGGCTCATCATGGCGAGGAAGGCCGACTTGGCTTCGTTGGCGGCCTCCGCGGTCTGCTGGGCCTCGGCCAGTTCCTTGGCCGCGCGGAGGTTGGCCTGGGCGCTGGCGGCGACGTAGCAGAGCAGCATGGCCAGGCCGATGGTCAGGGTCAGCAGCGGCGCGCCGGAATAGCCGCCGAACCCGACGGGCAGAACGAACCACATGACGGCTGGCGCGACGCCGAGCGCGGCCAAAGCGGTGGGTGAGCGGAAGGAGAAGCCCTGGGCGTGGACCATCATCCCCGCCAGGATCGCCATGGCGGCGAGGCGGAACGGCTCCTGGCCGTCGCTCCAGTAAAGCGCGGCGAGGCTCGACCAGATCAGGCTGGAGGCGAACATCGAGGCCATGTAGGCGCCGCGCTGGCGGCGGCTCATCGCCGCGCCTCGCTCGACGGGTTGGGTCACCACCCGCGTGAACGCCTCGGCGGTCGCGAAGGCGGCGAACCAGCCGCCACCCCAGGCGGGCCCATAGGCGTAGGCCGTGAGGAGGGCGGCGCCGAGAGCCACGCCCACGCGGACGACGACCATGTGGCGCGCGGTGGCGGCCACCGCGTCCAAACGCACGTCCAGCAGGCTCCAGGCCTTGGCCATCAGCAGCACGGTCCCCAATTCGACAAGGCCGCCCCGCCCCCCGGTGTGGCAGCCTGTCGCACCACTCTGCCGGGCAAACGTGAACGGACCCTTGTTTCGGCGAAGCTTGTTATCCCAGACGCCACATTTTCGGCGCGGCCCGGGTCGAGCTAAGGTCAAGGTTACGGACTGCGGAGATGATCAAATGCTGGCCAAGTTCCTCGTGCGCGCGGTGTTCGCCGCCCTCGGCCTTTGGGTCGCGTCGAAGATCGTTCCGGGAGTCGACGTCGACAACACAGGCACCCTGATTGTGGCGGCTGTGTTGCTAGGCGTGGTGAATGCGCTGGTCAGGCCGGTGGTATTCATCCTGACACTGCCGCTGACGGTCGTGACGCTGGGCCTGTTCCTGCTGGTGGTGAACGCGATGATGATCGGCCTGGTGGCGCTGCTGCTGGGCGGGTTCAGCGTGCACGGCCTGATCCCGGGCGTCCTGGCGGCCATCGTGACCGGCGTGGCGAGCTGGATCGGCGGCATGGCCCTGCGCGACGACCGGCGGTAGGCGCGCGCCGCCGGCGCAACGGAAAAGGGCGGGACCTTTCGATCCCGCCCTTCAACTTGGTAGGTGCGTTGAGCGCCTGGACTAGAAGTCCATGTCGCCCATGCCGCCCATGCCGCCGCCGGGCATGCCGCCCGCCGCGCCGCCGCCCTTCTTGGGGGCTTCGACGATGGCCGCTTCCGTGGTGATCAGCAGGCCGGCCACCGAGGCGGCGTCCTGCAGAGCGGTGCGGACCACCTTGGCGGGGTCGATCACGCCGGCCTGGACCAGGTCGACGTATTCTTCGGTCTGGGCGTTGAAGCCGAAGGTGGCCGAGCCGTTCTCGAGCACCTTGCCGACCACGATCGAGCCTTCCACGCCGGCGTTCTCGGCGATCTGACGGATCGGGGCCTGGAGCGCGCGGCGCACGATGGCCACGCCGGCTTCCTGGTCGTCGTTGTCGCCCTTGAAGCCGTCCAGAACCTTGGAGGCCTTCAGCAGGGCGACGCCGCCGCCGGGGACGATGCCTTCTTCCACGGCCGCGCGGGTCGCGTTCAGGGCGTCGTCGACGCGGTCCTTCTTTTCCTTCACCTCGACTTCGGTCGCGCCGCCGACGCGGATCACCGCGACGCCGCCGGCCAGCTTGGCCAGGCGCTCTTGCAGCTTTTCCTTGTCGTAGTCGGACGTGGTGTCCTCGACCTGCTTCTTGATCTGGGAGATGCGGCCTTCGATGTCGGCCTTGTCGCCCGTGCCGTCGACGATGGTGGTGTCGTCCTTGGTGATCGTGACCTTCTTGGCCTTGCCCAGCATCTCGAGCGTGACGCTCTCGAGCTTGATGCCGAGGTCTTCCGAGATCAGCTGGCCGCCGGTCAGGATGGCGATGTCTTCCAGCATGGCCTTGCGGCGATCACCGAAGCCCGGAGCCTTGACGGCCGCGACCCGCAGGCCGCCCCGCAGCTTGTTGACCACCAGGGTGGCCAGGGCTTCGCCTTCGACGTCCTCGGCGATGATCAGGAGCGGGCGGCCCGACTGGACCACGGCTTCCAGGACCGGCAGCAGGGGCTGCAGGGTGGAGAGCTTCTTTTCGAAGAGCAGGATGAGCGGCTCTTCGAGGTCGGCCTCCATCTTCTCGGCGTTGGTGATGAAGTAGGGCGACAGGTAGCCGCGGTCGAACTGCATGCCTTCGACGACGTCGAGTTCGGTTTCGGCGGTCTTGGCTTCCTCGACGGTGATCACACCCTCGTTGCCGACCTTTTCCATGGCGCGGGCGATCATCTCGCCGACTTCGGTGTCGCCGTTGGCCGAGATGGTGCCGACCTGGGCGATTTCCGAGTTGGCCGAGACCTTCTTGGCGTTGGCCTTGATCTCTTCGATGACCTTGGCGACCGCCTTGTCGACGCCGCGCTTCAGGTCCATCGGGTTCATGCCGGCGGCGACCGACTTCAGGCCTTCGACCACGATGGCTTGCGCCAGGACCGTGGCGGTCGTGGTGCCGTCACCGGCCTTGTCGTTGGTCTTGGACGCGACTTCGCGGATCAGTTGGGCGCCCAGGTTCTCGAACTTGTCGGACAGTTCGATTTCCTTGGCGACCGACACGCCGTCCTTGGTCGAGCGCGGCGCGCCGAAGGACTTCTCGATGACCACGTTGCGGCCCTTGGGGCCCAGGGTGACCTTCACCGCGTTGGCGAGGGTGTTGACGCCGCGCAGCATGCGGTCGCGCGCGTCGGAGGCGAAATAGACGTCTTTGGCAGCCATGGCTGGTTCTCTTTCCTAGAATTTCGGTGGGGACGGCGGCAGCCGGGTCGTTACGAGACGACGCCCAGGATGTCGCTTTCCTTCATGATCAGGAGGTCCTGGCCGTCGAGCTTGACCTCGGTGCCGGACCACTTGCCGAAGAGGATGCGGTCGCCGGCCTTGACGTCCAGCGGCTGGACCTTGCCGGACTCGTCACGGGCGCCGGGGCCGGTGGCGATCACTTCGCCTTCCTGCGGCTTTTCCTTCGCGGTGTCGGGGATGATGATCCCGCCCTTGGTCTTTTCCTCTTCCTCGACGCGCTTGACGAGGACGCGATCTCCCAGGGGACGAAACGCCATGTGTGTTCTCTCTCTTCCGTACGGAACGGTTCAAAAATCGAGCGACGCGGCAGGGAGGGGTGTGGCTGTTAGCAGTCCCAACCCATGAGTGCCAACGTCGGTCGGGGAGTTAGGAACACCGCCCCGGCAAGTCAAGGCGAACGTGCAAAAACCGCGCGCGCCCTTGGCTTTCGCGCGCCGGCCCCTAGACTCCGTGCGCGTCAGTTGGGAGGTCCGGCATGGGACTGCAAGCCGTGTTGGAGAAGGTTGTCCGCGAGGGCGACCTCACGCTGAAGCTGCCGGGCGGCCGGACGCTGCGCCTGGGCGACGGCAGCGGACCGCCGCTGGTCGCGCGGATCACCAGCGCGGCCTGGGCGGCGCGGATCGCCGCCTATCCCGGCTTGGCCGTGGGCGAGGCCTATATGGACGGCGGCCTGGTGCTGGAGCAGGGCGAAATCGCCGAGTTCGTCGACCTGATCGGCGCCAATGCGAAGAACAAGCCGCGGAAGAAGCGCAACCGCCTGCAGCTGTGGCTGCGCGAGCGCAAGGTCGAGGCCAACGCCCGGCGGCAGGCGAAGGCGAACGTGGCCCACCATTACGACCTGTCGAACGACCTCTACCGGCGCTTCCTGGACGCCGACATGCAGTACAGCTGCGCCTATTTCGCCCGGCCGGACATGACGCTCGAGGAGGCCCAGCTCGCCAAGAAGCGTCACATCGCGGCCAAGCTGGCCATCGCGCCGGGGATGAAGGTGCTGGATATCGGCTGCGGCTGGGGCGGCATGGCCATGACCCTGGCCGAGGAGACCGGGGCCGAGGTGGACGGCGTGACGCTGTCTGTCGAGCAGCTTTCCGTGGCCAAGGCGCGGGCCGAGGCCAAGGGCCTGGCCAGTCGGGCGCGGTTCTCGCTCACGGACTATCGCGACGTGACCGAGACCTACGACCGGATCGTTTCGGTCGGTATGTTCGAACACGTGGGTCGACCGAACTACCAGGAGTATTTCGACGGCGTGGCGCGGCTGCTCAAGGACGACGGCGTGGCGCTGATCCACGCGATCGGGCGGCCGGAGATCGGGGTCACCAACGCCTGGGTCGCCAAGTACATCTTCCCGGGCGGCTACAGCCCGGCGCTCAGCGAGATCATGCCGGCGATCGAACGGGCGGGCCTGATGGTCACCGACCTGGAGATCCTGCGCCTGCACTACGCCGAGACGATCAAGCACTGGCGTCAGCGGTTCGCGGCCGTGCGGCCCGAGATCGCCGAGCTCTACGACGAGCGGTTCTGTCGGATGTGGGAGTTCTATCTCGGCATCGCCGAGCAGAGCTTCCGCGCGCGGCGGCAGTTCAATTGGCAGATCCAGCTCGCCAAGCGGGTCGACGCCCTGCCGATCACCCGGGACTACATGGGCGACGCGGAGCGGGCGCTGAACAGTCCGGCGAAGCGGGTGGCGTGACGCCGCCGAAATGTCTGGAGACCGCCCAAATCCGCGTCTAGGGTCCGCTCCGAACGCTTGTTTGGAGAGACTGCTCATGCGCCGCGCCTTCGCGCTTGCCGCCGCCCTGTCGCTGATCGCCGGGGCCGCCTCGGCCGAGAAGTGGACCAAGTACGTCGACGGCGCGAACGGCACCGCGTGGTCCTACGACGGCGACTATTCCTACAAGGACAAGGAGACGGGCCGCCTGGTGATCATGCAGGCCATCTCCAAGCCTTCGGCCAACCTGGGCCCGTCGGCGCCCGGCAAGCCCGACGGCGTCGGCAGCGTGATCGCCATCGACTGCGGCAAGAAGAACCTGATCCAGCTCGGCTCGTACAAGCCGTCGGCGCCGCTGGCGATCGCCGACGACTGGCGCAAGGCCACGCCCAAGAAGGCCGAGGGCTCCGACAACGAAGCGCTGATGGCGGCCGTGTGCCCGCACGTCGACCACGTGCCGGTGAAGTAAGGGCGATGGCCGGCGCGGTCCTCGACCACGTCAGCCTGAAGGTCGCGGACTATGGCCGCGCCGAAGCGTTCTACGACGCCGCACTGGCGCCGCTCGGGCTGAAGCGCCTCTTCGGCGACGGCCAGACCTATGCCGGCTACGGCTCGGATCGGCCGTTCTTCTGGATCGGTAGCGACGGCCGCAGCGGCTATGCTCACGTCGCGTTCGCGACGCCCAACCGGGCGGCGGTCGACGCCTTCCATGCGGTGGCTCTGGCAGCTGGCGCGCGGGACAATGGCGCGCCCGGACTGCGGGCGCACTACCACCCAACCTACTACGGGGCGTTCGTGCTCGACCCCGACGGGCACAACATCGAGGCGGTCTGCCACGCCGTGGCGTGAGCTTGACCTCGCAGGTAATCGACCCGCCGCGCGGGACGGGGGAGCCTCTGGGCGTCAACACGCTCAAGGAGCTTCCCAATGACCGCCGTCCGCTCGACCTTCCTGCGCACCGTCATCGCCGCCGACGCCGCCGCGTGTGGCGTGATGGGCGCCGCCTTCGCCTTCGACGCCGGCTGGCTCGAAGGCCCGCTCGGCCTGTCGCCCGCCCTGATGCAGCCGGTCGGCTGGTTCCTGCTGCCCTACGCCGCGTTGCTGGCCTGGATGGCGAGCCGCCCGGCCCTGCCCCGCAAGGCGGTTTGGACGCTGGTGGCGTTCAACACGCTCTGGGCGGTCGAGAGCATCGCGTTGCTGGCCCTGGGTTGGGCGCAGCCGACCTCGCTGGGCCTTGCGCTGGTGGTCGGCCAGGCGGCCGCGGCGCTGGGCGTCGCCGACCTGCAGTTCCTGGCCCTGCGAAAGGCGCGCCGCGAAGCCGTCGCCTGAGCCTCTCCGCGGCCAGTCCTCCCCCTGGCCCACCCGAAAGGCCTCCGCCTCACGGCGGAGGCCTTTCACATTACTTCGTTGATTGAAACAGTTGTTTGATTTTTGGTGAAAGTGGGTCAAAGGTAGCGTGAGACAATCGCGCAGGGAGTGACCCGATGAACATCGCCGCTGAACGGCCCCAATCCAGCTTCGGCCTGAACCCGCAGGACGAGCTGAACGACCTGCGCATGTCGGAGAAGGCGGTGCCGCTCCTCAACAAGGTGAAGGACTTCATCCGCGACGTCGTCGAGCCGATGAGCGAGGAGTTCCATCGGCTGGGCGAGGGCCGTCCCGACATCTGGCAGTATGCGCCGGGCCAGCTGGAAGTGCTGGACGCGGCGAAGGAGAAGGCCAAGGCCGCCGGCCTGTGGAACTTCTTCCTGCCGAACGCCGAGACGGGCGAGGGACTCTCGAACCTCGACTACGCCTACATCGCCGTGGAGCTGGGCAAGAACCGGCTTGCGTCGGAGACCATGAACTGCGCCGCGCCCGACACCGGCAACATGGAAGTGCTGGAACGCGTCGGCACGCCCGAGCAGAAGAAGCAATGGCTGGAGCCCCTGCTGGAGGGCAAGATCCGCTCGGCCTACTGCATGACCGAGCTGAACACCGCCAGCTCGGACGCCAAGAACATCGACACCCGCGCCGTGCGCGTCGGCGACGAGTACATCATCACCGGCGAGAAGCACTACATCTCGGGCGCCGGCGACCCGCGCTGCAAGGTGATGATCACCATGGTGCGCACCGGGGAAGAGAACGCCCCGCCTCATCTGCAGCAGTCGCAGATCCTGGTGCCGCTCGACACCCCCGGGGTGAAGGTGATCCAGGGCCAGCAGGTGTTCGGTGACCCCGACGCCCCGCATGGTCACATGCACATCGTGTTCGACAACGCCCGCGTGCCGGCCTCGAACATGCTGCTGGGCGAAGGCCGCGGCTTCGAGATCAGCCAGCTGCGCCTGGGCCCGGGCCGCATCCACCACTGCATGCGCGCCATCGGCTCGGCCGAGAAGGCGCTGGACCTGATGGTGACCCGCGGCATGACCCGCGTGGCCTTCGGCAAGCCGATCATCCAGCTGGGCGGCAACCTCGAGATCGTCAGCCGCGCGCGGATCGAGATCGAGGCCATGCGCCTGATGGTGCTGAAGGCCGCCAAGGCCATGGACGTGCTGGGCAACCGCGAAGCGCGCGTCTGGATCCACATGGTCAAGGCCATGGTGCCCGAGCGGGTCTGCAAGATCATCGACCAGGCGATCCAGATGTACGGCGCCCTGGGCGTGTCGCAGCACACCCCGCTGGCCCGCATGTACGCCAACACCCGGACCCTGCGTATCGCCGACGGCCCGGACGAGGTGCACCACATGGTGGTCGGCCGCAACGAGCTGACCCAATACCGCGAACAGCCCGCCGACGCCTCGATGGCGGCGGTGTTCCGGAACTAGGGTCGAACTGACCCTTCTTCCCCTGCGGGAGAAGGTGTCAGTGCAAGCTGACGGATGGGGGTCGCTCGGCATGTCCGGCGGCCCCTTCTTCGTATCTGGGCGAGGGGCGGCGCGACCCGTCATTCGGCCGCTTCGCGTTCACCTTCTCCGGCTGGGGGAGAAGGGCGCGTCGCTTTGCCCCGCGCGAAGCTTGGGTGTAATCGAACGGTGATCCTCATGGATACGCCATTCGATCCTTCCTGCCCGGCCGAGGCCGTGGCCTTCGGAGCGCTCGCCCTCGGGCTTGCAGCGCCCGCTCCGTCCCGCGCGCGACGCGCAGCTGACCCGCGACCGGAGGCGGCCTGTGCCCGCCTTCCGGGGTGGGTCGCAACTCCGGAGGACTACAATGACCTATCTCGCAGCCGCCTTCGTGGTCTGCATGGCCTTCGTGACGGCCACGCTCTCGGGCGTGTTCGGCATGGCCGGCGGCCTGGTGCTGATGGGGGCGTTGGCCTTCGTCCTGCCGGTGCAGGCCGCCTTCGTCACCCACGGCATACTCCAGCTCGTGGCCAACGGCTGGCGGAGCATCCTGCACCGTAAGTTCGTCCGCTGGGACATCGTCGGCTGGTACGCCCTGGCCTCGCTGGTCGCGGGCGTCATCGTCGCCTTCCTCAGCTTCACACCGTCCAAGCCGCTGCTGTTCCTGCTGCTGGGCCTGGTGCCCGGCCTCACCTGGCTGCCGCAGAAGTGGATTAACCTGGACGCCTCGCGGCCGCCCCAGGCGTTCCTGTCGGGCCTGTCGGTCACGGGCCTGAACCTGACGGCGGGCGTCGCCGGCCCCCTGCTCGACATCTTCTTCGTGCGGACCGAGCTGACGCGTCACGCCATCGTGGCTACCAAGGCGGCGACCCAGGTGTTCGCCCACCTAGCCAAGATCCTGGTCTACGGCGCGCCGCTGGTCTCGGGGACGTCGGTAGGGATGCCACCCCTGTGGGTGTTCGTGCTGGCCATCCCGCTGTCCATGGCGGGCACGGCGGTGGGCGGGCTGATCCTGAACCGGATGAGCGACGTGAACTTCAAGCGCTGGACCCGCTGGATCGTCACCGCGGTCGGGGTCACTTACCTGGTTCAGGCGGCGCAGTTGATGATGGGGTGAAGCGCATCAGGTCCTCACCCAGAGGGGGCGTCTCGCCAAAAAAAAGAGCCGGGCCAAATGGCCCGGCTTTGGAAGTCTTTAGGGAGGAAACGCCCAGGAATGGGCAAGCCTCAGGTATGTTGGCCCCTGCCGGTTGCAAGGGCCGACAACCAAGTTTTTTGACGAGCGGGCGGGAAACTTTCTTGGCGCCGGAAAATGGTCTGGCTTGTTGGGCCAAATTGGCCGTTTCCAGCCAGACCGATCGGCCGCAAACGGGTCACCCCTGATCGGCCGGAGGTCCCATGAAGCTCGAACACAAGCCGCTGGAGAACCGCTTCGTGCGGCTGGAGCCCCTGGCCGACCGCCACAAGGAAGAGCTTCGGGCCGCCTGCGCGGCCGACCCGGCGCTGTGGCGCGACCTCTACATCCTGTCGATGCTGGGCGAACATTTCGACTTCCACTGGGCGCGGATGCAGGCCGAGGCCGCCGCGGGCAGGACCTTCCCGAATGCGGTGATCGTCGACGGCGTCTGTCGCGGCATGAGCAACTACCTGGACGTGGACCAGCTCAATAACACCGTCGAGATCGGCTCCACCTATTACGACCCGACGATGCGCGGGCGCGAGGTGAATCCGTCGGCCAAGCGCCTGCTGCTCGCGCACGCGTTCGAGTGCGGGGCCGAGCGGGTGCAGTTCCGGGTGGACGCGATCAACGCCCGGTCGCGGGCGGCCGTGCTGAAGCTTGGCGCGGTGCAGGAAGGCATCCTGCGCCACGACAAGGTGACCTGGACCGGGCGGATCCGGGACACGGTGCATTTCTCGATCCTGGCCGAGGAATGGCCGGCGGTCCGGGATCGGTTGGACGCTCGTATCGAAGGCTTCGCCTAGGCGGGCGCCTTGGGCTGCACCATGCGGACTTCCGCCACGCGCCGCGATTCCGGAGTGGGGAAGAAGACCTTGTCGGCGTTCGCGGCCACCTCTTCCGCCGTATAGGGCCGGCCTGGCTGGAAGCCCTCGGTCTCGAGCATCTTGATCTCGCGCACGCCGCGCGAAGAGACGCCGAGGATCTTGCCCGAGTGGTCGGCGGCCAGGTCCGAGACCATGAACAGCACGCCGGGCGCTACGTTCTCGGGCAGGCTGAGCGGATCGGGCTCCTGGCCGATGCGGCCGGGCAGGTCGGAGGTCATGCGGGTGTAGGCGCCGGGGGCCAGGCCCATGACCCGGATGTTGTACTTGCGGCCTTCGATCGACATCACCCGGACCATGCCGTAGATGCCGGCCTTGGCGGCGCCGTAGTTGGTCTGGCCGAAGTTACCGTAGAGGCCAGACGTGGACGAGGTCAGCACCATCGAGCCGCCACCGTGGTCCTTCATGTGTTTCCAGACCGGCAGTGCGCAGCAGTAGGTCCCCTTGAGGTGGACCTTGATCACCTTGTCCCAGTCCTCTTCCGACGTATTGGCGAAGGTCTTGTCGCGCAGGATGCCGGCGTTGCAGACCAGGATGTCCACCTGGCCGAAGGCGTCCAGCGCCGTCTTGAGGATGTTCTCGCCCCCTTGAAGCGTGGAGACGTCGTCGCCGTTGGCCACGGCGCGGCCGCCCGCGGCTACGATCTCGTCCCCCACCTTCTGGGCGGCGGAGACCGAACCCGCACCGGAGCCGTCGCGGGGCCCGCCCAGGTCGTTCACGACGACCGCGGCGCCCTCTCTGGCGAACAGTTTCGCATAGGCCTCGCCCAGGCCGTTGCCGGCGCCGGTGATTATGGCGACCTTGCCGTCGAGCAATCCCATGGCCTTCCTCCCATACCGTTGTTTGGAAGGATCATCGGACTCCGGCGACGGGGCGCCAAGAGGCGATCAGGGCCGCTGGCGCTGCGACGCGCGCGTCTTCTCCGAGCGCGAGAGTTGCTGCAGCTGCATCCGCCACTGGCGCGCGGCCTCGGCCCAGTCCTTGCGGGCTTCACCCTGCGCCACGCGGGCGAGCTTTTCGCACTCGCGGGCCTCTTCTTTGCAATAGGCTTCCCAGGTCATGCCGGGAGATACGCAAGCCTCGGGCATGCGGTTTCGTTCAGATCGAAAATTCTTTGAAGTTAACCACTTCGCCCTCGGTAGCGTTAACGAAAAAAGTCAACGCAGGCGGCGATAGCGCCAGCTACGGGACGCCTCCTGGCCTTTCACGACGCCCTCGATCCGCGCGCACAGATCGTCGCCGCAGCGGCGGTAGATCACGCGTTGCGGGAAGTCGTGAGCCTTGTTCTCGAAGACGGCTTCCCCGTCCGGCCCAGGCCGCAGAACGAAGGCTGTCGGCGGCTCGCCGGGCAGGATGGCGGTGAAGGTCGGGCCGGCGGCCTCGACTGTGATCGTCATATGTTCCACCTGGGCGGGGCGGCCGGGTCGGCTGGTCTGGCCCACGCCGGCCATGGCCCCGTCCAAGGGCGGCAGCCAGGTCTCGCGCGTGACCACCCCGTCCGCTTCCTGGATCCAGGCGCCGGCCATCCAGCTCAACCTGGCAACCTCGTCGGCCGACGAGGCGTGGGCTGCGGAGGCGGTCAGCCATAGCAGGGCGATCGCGAAGCGCATGGGCGGTTCCTCCGAAACGGCAGGCTTAACCGCAGGCCGGCGCCGCGGCTTGTATGATCGCGTCAACCGGCGACAAGGTGAACGGCGAGGCCCCGGTTCGGCGGCCACGAATTCGCTGGGCGTGCAGCCGAGAAAGCGGCGGAAATCTCGCGACAACTGGGGATGGTCGAAATAGCCGGAGGCCTGGGCCGCGTCGGTCCAGCTCGTCACCTCCGGCGCCTTCAGCGCCTCGAACACGCGGCGGAAGCGGATGATCGAGGCCAGCGTCCGCGGCGGCACGCCGACGGCCTCCACGAACCGCCGCTGCAGCATGCGGGGCGACAGCTCGACCTTGGAGGCGAGTTCGTCCAGCGGAACGCGTCCCTCGTTGGCGCGCAGCAGGGCGGCGGCCTGGACGACACGGGGGTCGTGGAAGCGCGCGTCCACCCGGTCGGCGACATAGGCCGCGACGGCCTCCAGGCGGGCCGCTTCGTCGGGAAGGGTGGCGAGGTCGGGTGCGCCGCTCAGAGCGAGGCGGCGGTCGGTGAAAGGGTTGACCTGGCTCTGCAGGAAGGGCGCGGCGCCCGCGGTGCGGAACCGGACGCCGACCACGCCCGCCGGCTCCCGCGCCAGTATGTGGAGCGGGCGGGTGAGTTGGCCGGCGAACAGGGCGCGGGGCTGGGGCGTCCAGGCCTCGGCGGCGCGCTCGAGATAGGGCGCGCGCCAGTGCAGGATCAGCTCGCACCGGCCATCCGGCGCGATCCGCTGCGGCTCCCCGGCGTCCTGGCCCTCGAAGACCCAAAGGCAGTGGACATAGGGCGCGAGCGCCGCGGGTGGTGCGAACTCCTCGTATCTCACGCCTTGCGCCGCGCGCGGAAGAAGCCGCGCAGCAGGTCGCCGGCCTCCTGAGACAGCACCCCGCCCTCGACTTGGGGCCGCCAGTGGCAGGTGGGCTGTTCGAAGAAGCGGGGGCCGTTCACGACGGCGCCGCCCTTGGGGTCCTCGGCGCCGAATACGACACGGCCGATGCGGGCGTGGCTGATGGCTCCGGCGCACATGGCGCAGGGTTCGAGGGTCACATACAGGGTGAGGTCGGTGAGACGGTAATTGCCGAGCTTCTGCGCCGCCGCGCGAAGGGCGACGATCTCGGCGTGGGCGGTGGGATCATGCGCGCCGATGGGCCGGTTGGAGCCGACGGCGATCACCTCGCCGGACGCCGGATCGACGATCACGGCGCCCACCGGAGTCTCGCCCGCCAAGGCTGCGGCTTGCGCGGCTTCGAGCGCGATGCGCATTGTCCGATGATCATGGTCCACGATCCACTACGACCCCAGCCCGATGATCCGGGTCAAGCCCACGACTCCGATGGCGGCCCTGAAAGCGGCGAACGCGTCGCCAAGCTTCTGGCCCGCGCCGGCGTCGGCTCGCGCCGTGACGTCGAGCGCCTGATCGGCGAGGGCCGGGTGGCGATCAACGGCCGCACCCTCGACACGCCCGGCGTGAAGGTGGAGCCGGGCGACATCGTCACCGTCGACGGGGAGGTCGTGGGCGAGCCCGAGCCGGCGCGCCTCTTCCGCTACCACAAGCCCGTGGGGCTGGTGACGACGCACAAGGACCCGAATGGGCGGCCGACGGTGTTCAAGGCGCTGCCGGATGGCCTGCCGCGGCTGATCTCGGTGGGGCGCCTGGACATCAACTCCGAGGGCCTGTTGCTGCTCACCAACGATGGCGAGCTGGCCCGCGCCCTGGAAATGCCGACGACCGGGATCGTGCGCCGCTACCGCGCCCGCGCGCATGGCCGCACGACCCAGGAGAAGCTGGACACCCTGCAGCGGGGCGTGACCGTCGACGGCGTCCGCTACGGCCCCATCGAAGCCCGGTTGGATAAGGCCAAGGAAGGGCCTCAGGGCGCGAACCTCTGGCTGACGGTCACCCTGCACGAGGGCAAGAACCGCGAGGTCCGAAAGGTGCTGGAATCGATCGGCCTGAAGGTGAACCGGCTGATCCGACTGGCCTATGGGCCGCTGGCGCTTGGAACGCTGGGGGTCGGCGAGCTGGAGGAGGTCGGGCCGCGAGTCGTGCGCGAGCAGTTCGCCGAGCACATCGATCCGGCCAACCTGCCGACTGGCGAGCGGCCGCAATACCGGTCGCCGAGGAAGACCGCCACGCGTCGGGCGCAGGAGGAGGCCAAGGCCGCCGCCGACCTCGCCGCCCCGCCGGTGCGCGGGCCGAAGGAGAAGCCTGCCTACAAAGCCGGCTGGGCCCGGCCCAAGGCCAAGGTCAGTCCGCATCCCAAGCCGAAGCCAGGCGCCAAGCCGCGGCCGCCCACGGGTGCGAAGCCCGGCAAGCCGATCAAGGCGCCCACGCGGCCGGGCATCATCGACAAGGCTACAGCGACTGGATTGACGCGGGGGGCCGCCCCCGGCGCAGGCCCTCGCGGGCCGAGGCCGTCCGCATCACGGCCTGGAAGCTCCGGCGCTCGTCGGCCAGGCCCTCCCAGATCGGGCGGTCGAGGGCCGCGCGGGTGAGGCGCTTGGCGTAGGCGATCCCGTCCGCGCCGCGCGTTTCCCACTCGGCCGCGATCTCGAGCGCCCGGGCCAGCGGATCGTCGGCCAGTTCGTGGACCATGCCGATGGCGTGGGACTCGTCGCCCGTGAACGTCAGGCCGCGCAGGATGATCTCCAGCGCCTTTGCCTCGCCCACCACGCGCGGCAGCCGCTGGGTGCCGCCGCCGCCCGGGAAGATGCCGACGCGGGTCTCGGGCAGGCCGATGGCGGCGACGTTCGGCGAGGCGATCCGCAGGTCGCAAGCCAGGCTGAGCTCGAAGCCGCCGCCCATGCAGAGGCCATTGATCGCGGCCACCACCGGCTTCGGGGCTTCAAAGATTTCGTCGACCAGGGCTAGGAAGCCCTGCTTCGGCCGGCCTGCGGGCTCGGTGGGCGGCGCAGGCGGGGGCGCGTCGTAGGTGGCCTCGCTCATGTCGGAGAGCTCGCCCACATCGTAGTGGCGTATGAAGATGTCGGGGAGGCCGCCGGTGACGATCACGCTGCGCACGGCCGGGTCGGCGGCGAGTGGGCGGAAGGCCTCCAGCATCTCCTGCGACCCCGCGGCGGTCATCGTGCCCAGCGGCGGGTTCGCATAGGTCATCACCGCGGTCCCGCCGCGCCGTTCCACCTTCACCAGGCCCATCACGCTCTCCCTTGCATTGGCGTTCTCTTGCTTTCTTGGCGGAAAGCTTGGATCGGGAGGATCGGACCGACAAGGAGCGCCGGGCTTTGCGCATCGTCTCAGGGGAATTCCGCGGCAAGGCGCTGATCGCGCCCAAGGGCGAGGCCACGCGGCCGACCTCCGACCGCGCCCGGCAGGCGATCTTCAACATCCTGGAGCACGCCCCCTGGTCGGACGGCGTGCGGGACCGGCGGGTGATCGACCTGTTCGCGGGCTCGGGCGCCCTGGGGTTCGAGGCCCTGTCGCGGGGCGCGGCCTTCTGCCTGTTCGTGGAGACCGACGAGGCGGCGCGCGGCGCGATCCGCGAGAACGTGGACGCCATGGGATTGTTCGGACGCACGCGGGTGCACCGCCGGAGCGCGACGGATCTGGGCGTGCGACCGGGCGCGGACGGGCCGGCGTTCGACCTCGCCTTCCTGGACCCGCCCTACGCCAAGGGCCTGGGCGAGGAGGCGCTGGAGCGGTTGGCGGCTGGCGGCTGGCTGGTTCCCGGGGCGCTGGTTGTGTTCGAACGCGGCGTCGCCGAGCCGGCGCCCGAAACCCTGGGTTTTACATCGGTCGGCGTGCGCGATTACGGGGCGGCGAGAGTTCATTTCCTGAAACATCAATAGAACTTTGATCGTCATAAAATCTTCGCAAAAACTTCTCGGTTGAACACTGTATTTCCAACGCCTCGTTAGGGGTGATCGGCGATCAGTGGCGCCGGTTGTTTCCGGAGGCCGGCATGACGCTGCTGCTCGACATCGCGCCGCATATCCCGCCCGTGTCGCCGCACACGCCGGGCGCCGAGGTCTATCAGCGTTTCCAGGAAGAGCCGGACACCCTGGCCATCGCGGTGGTCGAAGAGGACGGCGCGCCGGTTGGGCTGGTCGAGCGGAACGCCTTCCTGGTGCTGATGGCCGCGCAGCACGGCTATGCGCTGTGGTCCAAGCGGCCCGCGTCCCACATGATGAAGCGCGACCCGGTGGTGGCCGACGGCGACGTGACGCTGGAAGAGTTTTTCGGCAGCGTGCTGGCCGAGCGGCCGTCCGAGCTGCTGCACGGGTTCATCGTCACCTGCGGCGGCAAGTACGCGGGCGTCGGCACCGCGCTGGCGCTGCTGCAGGCCTCGGCCGCCGCCGCCAGCACCCATGCCGAAACCATGAGCCGCCTGGCCTGGGAAGCCAACGAGGCCGCCGCCACCAAGGGCCGCTTCCTGGCCGTGATGAGCCACGAGATCCGCACGCCGCTGAACGGGGTGCTGGCGGTGGCCGAGATCGTGAAGCGCAAGTCGCGGCAGCCGGACCTGACGCCGTTCATCGACACCATCCTGGAATCCGGCGGCGCCCTGCTGCGGCTGCTGAACGACGCCCTGGACCTGTCGCGCGCCGAGGCGGCGGGCCTGGGCCTCGACGAGGCGCCGCTGCAGGCCTCACGGATCCTGGAGGACGTGGCCGGGCTGTGGAACGCCCAGGCCGAGCTGAAGGGGCTGGAGGTGCGGGCGGCCTATGAGGGGCCGGTCGATCTGTGGGTGCTGGCCGACGCCCTTCGGTTGCGCCAGGTCCTCAACAATCTTGTGGGCAATGCGCTGAAGTTCACTCAGGAAGGTCATGTCGACGTGCAGCTGACCGCCAGTGTCGATGGCGAGTACGCGCGCCTGTCGGGCGTGGTGACCGACACCGGCCCCGGCATTCCGGAGGATCGGCTGGAGGCCATCTTCGCGCCGTTCCAGCAGACCGAGGAGGGTGTGCGCCAAGGCGGCGCGGGCCTGGGCCTGGCCGTCTGCCGCCAGATCGTCGAGCGCATGAACGGGACCATCGCCGCGCGGCCGCGGGCGCTTGGCGCGGAACTGGCCTTCCAACTGCCGCTGCACCGGCTGCCGGCGCCGGAGGCCGAGGCGCCGGTTCCCGAGACGGTGGAGGCCGGCGAGGCGGTCCACGTCCTGATCGTCGACGACAACGCCACCAACCGGCTGGTCGCCCAGACCCTGTGCGAGATGTTCGGCTGCTCCAGCGAGGCGGTCGATAACGGCGAGGACGCGGTCGTCGCGGTGACCAGCGGCCGCTTCGACCTGGTGTTGATGGACATCAAGATGCCGGGGATCGACGGGGTCGAGGCCACGCGCCGGATCCGCTCGGGCGGCGGCCCCGCCTCGCAGGCGCCGATCCTGGCGCTGACGGCCAACGCCGACCCGTCGGATGCCGCCTTCTACCGCCTGTGCGGTATGAACGGCGTCGTCGAGAAGCCGATCAAGCCCGAGCGCCTGCTGGCCGCTATGAGCGCCGTGCTGCAGGTCGACCGCGGCGGCGCCGAGGCGGTAGCCGCCTAACCCCCGGCGGGAAGGCGGCTACTTAGGCATTTCGAAGCTGATCGTCACGCTGTCGGCCGAGCGGTCGGCGGCGCCGTGGAAGACGGCCTCGATGTTGTTGCCGTCGGGGTCCAGGAAGAAGCCGCCGTAGTAGCCGGGATGGTAGTCGCGCTCGCCGGGCGGGCCATTGTCCTTGCCGCCGGCGGCGATGGCGGCCTTGTAGGCCGCCTCGACCATGGCGCGGTCCTTGGCCTGGAAGGCCAGGTGCACGTGGGTGGGCTGGCCGCCCACGTCGATCCACAGCTCGTCAGCCTGGAAATGGGTATCGTCCGCCACGTAGGGGATGCCAAGGACGTCTAAGATGGCGCCGTAGAAGCGGCTGGTCGCCGAAAGGTCGCGGGTCCGCAGGTGCACGTGGTCGATCAGCCGGCCGGTGTGGAGTTCCATCGGTTTGCTCCGTCTCGCTTGGCAGCTTCATCTGGGGGGAGTTGACCCTAACGCGGCGTGAGACCTGACTGATCCGGCCATCGGCAGAGGGAATCGACGAACGGTGCGGGGCTATACGGTCAGCGAGGTGGCGAAGTTGTCGGGCGTGAGCGTCCGGACGCTGCACCACTACGACGAGATCGGGCTGCTCAAACCGGCCGACGTGGGCGTCAACGGCTATCGCTACTACGGCCAGGACGAGCTCCTGCGCCTGCAGCAGATCCTGTTCCATCGGGAGCTCGGCTTCCCACTGGAAGAGATCGGGCGGGTGCTGGACGCGCCAGACTTCGACCGGGTCGCGGCGCTGAAGGCGCAACGACAGCGGCTAGCAACCGAGGCGAAGCGCACGCGCCGCCTCGTGCGCACCATCGACGAGACCCTCGCCGCCCTCGAAGGAGCGAAGACGATGGACGAAAAGGCGATGTACCGGGGGTTCGACCCCGAGAAGCAGGCGAAGCAGGAGGCGTGGCTGGTCGACCGCTACGGGCCCGAGATCCGCAGGTCGATCGATGCGGTGAAGGACGTCCAGAAGGGCTGGAAGCAGGCCGACTTCGACGCCGCCCAGGCCGAGATCGCCGAGATCGAGGCCAGTTTCCTGAAGGCGCTGACCTCGGGGCTGCCGGCGGACGGCGAGGCGGTGCAGGCGCTGACCGCCCGACACCGCGACTGGATCGCTCGGCAGTGGCCTATGCCCGTGAGCCGCGTCGCCTACGAGAACCTCGCGACGCTGTATGGCGAGCATCCGGACTTCCGTGCGCGCTACGAGGCGCAGGCGGCGGGGATGACCGAATACCTGCAGGTGGCGATGCGGGCGTTCGCGATACGGGCTCTGTCCTGACGCCTGGCCTCAGTCCTCGCCGCGCACGACCCTGAGCCTTTCGCTCTGGGGGACGCGGATGGTGCAGACCAGACCGCCGGGGGCGAAGTCGAGCGTCACACGGCCGCCCAGCTCGCGAGCGACGCCTCGTTCCAGGAGGCGAGAGCCGAAGCCGCGGCGGGTCGGCGGGGTGACCGCTCCGCCGCCGGCTTCGCGCCAGACGATCGAGACCTCGCCCCCCTCCGCTTCGCGGAGGCTTAGGTCGACCCGCCCAGCGCCCCGCCAGGCGCCGTGCTTCAGGGCGTTGGTCGCCAGTTCGTGCAGCGCCATCCCCAGGCTGACAGCGAAATTTGGATCGAGCTGCAGATCCACCCCGGTGAGCGCGTAGGGACGGCCGTAAGGCTTGAGGGTCGTCTCCGCGAGTTCATGCAGGCAGGCGTTTTCCCAGGCCCGGCGGACCAGCAGGTTGTGCGTGGAGGACAGGGCCAGCAGACGCTCGATGAACAGCTCGCGCGCCTGCGCCATGTCGTCCTGGTCGCGCAGGGTCTGGACGGCCACGGATTGCACGGCCGCCAGAGTGTTCTTGACGCGATGGTTCAGCTCGTCGAGCAGCAGCTTCTGGCGCGTCTCGTGCTCTCGCATCTGCGCCATCGTCTCCAGCGTCCGCAACTCGCCGCGCTTGCGATCCGTGATGTCCACCAGCGCGCCGATCACGCGGCGCGGTTCCCCGGTCGCATCCAGAGTGATCTCAGCCACCGCGAAGACCCAGAGCTCCCGCCCATCGGCCCGGTCGATGCGGAACTCCGAACTGAACGAGGCGCCGCTCGCCAGCGCCGCGCCCCACTGCGCCTCCACCGCCTCGCGATCGGACGGATGGACGATCATCTCCAGGTGCGGCCAGAGAGTGTCGAAGGTGAGGTCGCCGTCGAGCAGGGCGTCGTCGGAACCGTGGTGGGTCAGGATGCGCCGTTCGAAGTCGAGCTCGTAGACGTGCATCCCGGCCAGCTTCAGCGCGAGCACCAGCCGCTGCTCGCCGTGCTTGATGGTCTCTTCGGCGGCCTTCTCGTCCGAAATGTCGATGGCCGCCCCGCGGACGCCGACGCAGACGTCGCCCTCGTATTCGGCTTCCCCGAAGACCCGGAGCCAGCCGCGCGTACCGTCATATCGCGTGAACGGCGCCTCGTAGCGGGTGCGTTCGCCCGGGCCACGAACCCTCGACATGAGCTCCGCCACGCGTGGCCGATCCTCGGGATCGTAGATCTCGAGCGCCTCCTGCATGGTTTGCACCGGGGGACCCCCGCACATCATGCGGACGCATTCCTCGGAGCGGGTCAGCAGGCCGGTTCGGAAATCGCCGTGCCAACCGCCGAGCCGGGCGACCTCATTTGCGGACCGCAAGATCGCCGCCTGCAGCTCGGCCTGCCGCTCGCGCTCTTCCGCCGAACGCCGCGCCGCCTCGAGGTCAGTGACGTCGCGAGACGTGACCATGAGCGCCACTGGCGCGCCGGTGTCGTCGCGAAGCGTTCCGATGACGTTGTCGAAGTAGCGAAGCGTGCCCTGGAAGGTGCGGGCCGGCGCCGTCACGCGCTGGGTGTCGCCCGCGGCGGCCAGCTGCAGGGCCGCGGCGATGGCGGGTCGTTCAGCCTCGCCCCACAGGGACAGCCATTCGACGCCCAGGAGGCTCGCGGAGTCTTCAGCCTCCATGAGCACGACGCCGTTGTGGTTCACGAACTGGATGTGGCCGGCCAGGTCCAGGATCTTGACGCAGTCGGGGCTGCTCTCGAGGGCGCTGCGGAAAAAGCCGTCGCCGGCGAAGCGCCCAGTTCCGAAGCTACCTCGGGGAAGGTTCATCTGCGCCCCCGACGCGGCCGGGATCCCTGTTGCGGGCCTTATAGTAAAGGCGCTGAGCGGCGCGACAATCCGCGCAAACGTCGCAAGGCGTCAGCGGCGGCCGAACAGCCGCTCGATGTCGGCGAGCTTGAGTTCCACGTAGGTGGGGCGGCCATGGTTGCACTGGCCGGAGTGGGGCGTGGCCTCCATCTGGCGCAGCAACGCGTTCATCTCGGGCGCCGTCAGCCGTCGGCCGGCGCGGACCGAGCCGTGGCAGGCCATGGTGGAGCAGACCTCCTCCAGGCGTTCCTTCAGCGCCAAGGCCTGGCCGTTCTCGGCCAGGTCGTCGGCGATGTCGCGGATCAGGCCGGCGGCGTCGGTCTCGCCCAGCAGGGCCGGAACTTCGCGGACGAGAATCGCGCCAGGGCCGAAGCTCTCGATCATCAGGCCGAGGGCGGCCAGCTCCTCGGCGCGGGCGGCGACGCGCTCGGCCTCGGCCGGGTCCAACTCGACCACCTCGGGCAGCAGCAGGGCCTGGCGGGCCACGCCGCCCTCCGCGAGCTCGCCCTTCATCCGCTCGTAAACCAGGCGCTCGTGGGCGGCGTGCTGGTCGACGATGACCACGCCGTCGCGGGTCTGGGCGACGATATAGGTCTCGTGCACCTGGGCCCGGGCGGCGCCCAGAGGATAGTCGACGGGATCGAAGACCGGGGCGGGCGCAGACGGCTCGGCGACCCCGTAGCCTTCCGGCGGGGCCTCGGCGCGGGCGGAGATTTCGGACAGCCCGGGGATCGACTGCACCGCCGCGACCCCGGCCTGCCAGCCGCCGGCGTTCCAAGCCGAGAAGCCTGCGCCCGAGGGCCGGGGCGGCGGGTAGGACTGGGGCCGGAAGCCACCCAGGGCCGCGGCGGCCACGGTGGTCGAGGCGCGGTGGCCGGCGGCGGCCAGCGAATGGCGCAGGCCGCTGACGATCAGCCCGCGCACCAGGGCGGGGTCGCGGAAGCGCACCTCGGCCTTGGCGGGGTGGACGTTGACGTCGACCAGGGTCGGGTCGAGCTCGATGTAGAGCGCGCAGGCGGGGTGGCGGTCGCGGGCCAGGAAGTCGGCGTAGGCGCCGCGCAGGGCGCCCTGCAGCAGGCGGTCGCGCACGGGGCGGCCGTTGACGAACAGGTACTGGTGCGCCGCGTTGCCCCGGTTGTAGGTGGGCAGGCCGGCGTAGCCAGAGAGGCGTACGCCCTCGCGCTCATGGTCGATGAGCAGGGCGTTGTCCGAGAATTCGCGGCCCATGACCGCGCCCAGGCGGGCGAGGCGGCCCTCGTCGCCGGGCGCCTCCGCCGGTAGGCGTAGCGCGCGGCGGCCGTCGATATCGAGGGCGAAGCCGACGGCCTCATGGGCCATGGCCTGGCGCTTCAGCTCCTCGGTGATCGCCTGGCTTTCCGAGCGCTCGGACTTCATGAACTTCAGGCGCGCGGGCGTGGCGTAGAAGAGGTCGCGGACTTCAACGCGGGCGCCGTGCGGGCCGGGGAAGCCGGCGGGGGCCACCGCGCCCACCGCGCCGCCCTCCACGAAGATCGCGTGGGCGTCGGCCAGCCCCTTCGCCCGGCTGGTGATCGACAGGCGCGCCACCGAGCCGATCGAAGGCAGGGCTTCGCCGCGGAAGCCCAAGGTGGCGATGCGCAGCAGGTCGTAGTCGCCGTCCTCGCCCGGTGCGAGCTTGGAGGTCGCGTGGCGCTCGACCGCCAGGGGCAACTGGTCGGGCGCCAAACCTTGGCCGTCATCGGCCACGAGGATGCGCGAGAGGCCCCCGCCGTCCGCCTGGACCTGGATCTCGGAGGCGCCGGCGTCCAGCGCGTTCTCGACCAGCTCCTTGACCGCGCTGGCGGGGCGCTCCACCACCTCGCCGGCGGCGATGCGGTTGATCAGTTCGGGCGGGAGACGGTGGATCGGCATGACGGCTGAGCCTTCCTACATAGTACGATTCCGAGGAGGGATCCGCCCGTGCTGAAACGCCTTGCTCCCCTGGCCGCGGTTTTCGGCCTCTGCCTCGCCTTGCCCGCGTCGGCGCAGGTTCCGCTCAATCCGGTGATCGACGACCCCGACGCCACGCTGGTCGAGGAACTGGTGGTCCACGGCCGCCTGCCCGGGCCGGCCTGGTGGCGCGTGTCGGACGCCGACACGACGGTCTACGTCCTGGGCGTGCCGTCCTTGGCCCCCAAGCGAATGGAGTGGGATCGCGCGATCTTCGAGAGGCGTCTTGAAGGCGCGAACGTCGTCATCCTGCCCTTCGTCAATGTGCGCGCCAAGGTCGGCGGCTCGATCGGCACGGCGTTCAACCTGATGCGCCTGAAGTCCGGCGGGCCCTTCGAGGAGCGGTTGGACGCCGGCACGCGGGCGCGGTTCGTGGCCGTGCGGACTCGGCTGGGTCGGGACGCCAAGCACTACAACACCTCGAATCCGTTGGCCGCGGGCGTGCAGCTGGCCATCGATTACCGCGACCGTTCCCAGCTCACCAACATGGACCCGGCCAAGCTGGTGCGCCTGCTGGCGCAGCGGAAGGGCGTGAATGTGATCGAGAAGAGCTACGACCTCGGGCCGCAGCTGGGCGGGATCATTCGCACGCCGGCGCAAACCGGGCGGGTCTGCTTCGACGAGGTGCTGGCCCAGGCCGAGGCCGGGCCGGGCGCCACCCTCGCGGCCGCGCGGGCCTGGGCGGCCGGCGATGTCGAGGGCGCGCTGCAGAATGAGCGGACCTACGAGCGCTGCCTGGCCGTGATCACCGGCGGACGGACCTACGACGAGCGGACCAAGGCCGACGAAGCGGCGGCGATCGCCAATGCGCTGAAGACGCCCGGGCACGCGATCGCGCTGGTGCCGCTCCGGCCCCTGCTTGCGCAGAACGGCGTGCTGGAGCGGCTGCGGGCCCAGGGGTTCACCGTGAAGACGCCGGGCGAAGAGTAGGAACCACGAAAGACACGAAAAACACGAAAAGCCCCCGGTTCTGGCAGGCCGCGAGGGACATGTCTCAAAGGCTTGCGGACAGCCGAAACGACTGAGCCCCCGCTTGCACGGAGGCTCGGAAGAAGGGCGCGGCCCTTTCGTGTCTTTCGTGGTTCAAGCCGCGGAGCGGCCTACAGCCCCGGAAGCTTGATCTTGGACTTGGCCTCGCGCTGGATGATGATCGGCTTGTTGCCGGTCAGCTTGGCGACGCGGTCCTGTTCGGCGGCCGGATCGATGGGCGCGTTGGAGCCGTCGAGGGCGGCGGTCTGGGCCGGGGCCGCGGGCTCGTCCTTCTTCCAGAACATCACCCGGTCGGCGAAGCTCTTTTCCTTGTGCGCGATGTCGCCGAACTCGTCGTCGACGACGTAGCGGACCAGCGGGTCGGCCTTTTCGGCGCCGGCCTTGGCCACCAACAGCTTCTCGCCGTCGGAACGCTGCTCGGCCTCGCGCTGGCCCAGCAGGGCGTTGCGGGCAGCGCTCTCGGGCTGCAGTTCCTGCGGGCGCGGCTCACCGGGCGCCGGCGGGCGCAGGGCGTAGTCGGGCGGAACGACCAGCGGGGCCTTGGTGACGATACGGAACTCGTCGGGGGTCACCTTGGACATGCCCAGGGCCTTCTGGGTCGACTGGCAGCCGGCGAGGCCCGCGGCCGCGACCAGGGCGGTCGCCACGATCACTCGGTTGAAGCTCATGTACCTAGAAGACTCCTTCGGCCCCCCGGCCGGAATGGTGAGGAGATACCCTAATCGCTTCCGCCAGCCAACGCTATGCGGCAGGGCGCTGCGGGCGGAGGCTGTCGAGCAGCAGCAGGATCACGCCGATGGTGATGCCGCTGTCGGCCACGTTGAAGATCCAGGGGAAGAAGCCCAGGCGCTGGACGTCGATGAAGTCGACCACGGCGCCGAAGCGCGCGCGGTCGATGGCGTTGCCGATGGCGCCGCCGATCACCAGACCCAGGCCCAGCGCCGGTAGCAGGCGTCCCTGGCTGCGCGCCCAGGCCGTCAGCAGGACGGCGACGCCCACCGAGAAGGCGACGAGCCCCCAGCGCACGATGTCGTGTTGCGCCTGGAACAGGCCGAAGCTGACCCCCTCGTTCCAGATGCGGGTGAACTGCAGCGGCCAGAGCACCTCGTGCGACTGCTGCTCGGGAAGCCGCAGGACGCCCAGGATCCAGTACTTGGAGAGCTGGTCGAGGATAACGACGGCCAGCGCGATCGCGTAGGCCGTCCACCCGTTCTTCGTCACCCTCATGCGCGGGCCGCGTCCCAGGCCGCCACGGCCTCGGCGTCGCGGAGCGACAGGTCGGGGTAGCGTGGGTCGGAGCCGACCTCGGGCAGGATCCGCCAGGACCGGGCGCATTTCCGGCCCTCGGCCTTGAGCGGCTCGACCGAGACGCCGGGGACTTCCGGCAGCTTGAAGCCTGGGCCTTCGCCGGCGACCAATGTCGCCTGGCTGGTGCGGAACACCTCAGCGGGGTCCAGGCCGTCGAAGGCGGCGAACAGCTCGGCGTCAGCCACGTGGACCTTCGGAGCGGCCTCCAGGGCCGCGCCCATGCGCTTCTCGCGGCGCTCCACCTCCAGTGCGCCCGTGACCACCGAGGTCACCAACTGCACCTTGGCCCAGCGGGCGGCTTCGGCGTCGTTGCGCCACTCCGCCGGCGTCTCCGGGATCACCCGCATGCTGTTGGAGTGAGCGTCGGGATACCGGGTCGCCCAGGCCTCCTCCATGGTGAAGGGGATCAGCGGCGACAGCCACGCGGTGAGGCGCTCGAACACCGCGTCCATCACCGTGCGCGCGGCGCGGCGGGTCGGCGACGAGGGCTGGTCGCAGTAGAGGCTGTCGCGTCGCACGTCGAAGAACAGCGACGAAAGCTCGTTCTGGCAGAAGTCCAGCACCGGGCGGATCACGTCCTGGAACAGATAGGCGTCGTAGGCGGCGCGAACCTCGCCATCCAGCTCGTGGAGGCGGTGCAGGATGAAGCGCTCCAGCGGCGGCATCTCGCCCAGCTCCACCGCCTCGTCGGGCGTGAAATCGGCCAGGGCGCCAAGCATGTAGCGCACCGTGTTGCGCAGCTTGCGATAGGCGTCGGACGTGGTCTGCAGGATCGTCTTCCCGATCCGGCTGTCGTCGGCGTAGTCGATCATGGCGGCCCACAGCCGGATGATCTCGGCGCCGCTCTCGCGGATCACCACCTCGGGATCGACGGTGTTGCCCTTGGACTTGGACATCTTCTCGCCGTTCTCATCCATGGTGAAGCCGTGGGTGAGAATGGCGTCGTAGGGCGCGCGACCGCGAGTGCCCGAACTTTCCAGCAGGGACGACTGGAACCAGCCTCGGTGCTGGTCCGAGCCTTCGAGGTAAAGGTCGGCGGGCCAGCGGGTGTGCGCGCGGTTCTCCAGCGTGAAGGCGTGGGTCGAGCCGCTATCGAACCAGACGTCGAGGATGTCCTCGATCTTCTCATAGCGGTCGGGATCGTGCTGACCCAGGAAGTCGGTGACCGGGCGGTTGAACCAGGCGTCGGCGCCCTCGGCGCGGATGGCGTCGACGATGCGCTTGTCGACCTCGGGATCGTGCAGCGGCTGGTTCGTCTCCTTGTCGACGAACATGGCCAGCGGCGCGCCCCAGGCCCGCTGGCGGCTGATCAGCCAGTCGGGGCGGCTCTCGACCATCGAGCGGATGCGGTTCTTGCCGCCGGCTGGGTGGAAGGTGGTGGCCTCGATGGCCTCCAGCGCCGCTTCGCGCAGAGTGCGCCCCCCCAGCTGCGGCGTCTTCACCGGCTCGTCCATGCGGATGAACCACTGCGGCGTGTTGCGGAAGATCACCGGCGCCTTGGAGCGCCACGAGTGCGGATAGCTGTGTTCCATCCGCCCGCGCGCCAGCAGGCGGCCGGCCTCGATCAGCTTCTCCATGACCGCGCCGTTGGCCGGGCCGAACTTGCCGGCCTTCTTGCCCTCGGTCTCCAGCACCTTGAGGCCGGCGAAGAGGGCCACGTGCGGGTAGTAAGCGCCGTCCGGGTCGACGGTCTCGGGGATCTCGCGGTGGCCGTGCGCCAGCCAGACCAGGTAGTCGTCGGCCCCGTGGCCCGGCGCGGTGTGGACGAAGCCCGTGCCGGCATCGTCGGTGACGTGGTCCCCCGCGAGCAGCGGCACCTGGAAGGCGTAGTGGGTGTCGAGCGCCGCCAGCGGGTGCTCGCAGACCATGCCCTGGCAATCGACCTTCTCGACGCGGCGGGCCTTGGCGATCTTGGCGGCCTTGAAGACGTCGCCGGACAGCTTTTCGGCGACGATCAGGCGGTCGCCCGGCCTGGCCCAGGGCTCGAACTCCAGGCCCTCTTCCATGGCCTCGACCTGATAGACGGCGTAGTCGATCGCGTCGCTGTAGCTGATCGCGCGGTTGGCCGGGATGGTCCAGGGCGTGGTGGTCCAGATCACCACCGAGGCGCCGCGCGCCGCGTCGCTGCCTTCCACCACCGGGAACTTCACCCAGATCGTGGGGCTGACATGGTCGTGGTACTCGACCTCCGCGTCGGCGAGCGCGGTGCGCTCGACCGGGCTCCACATCACCGGCTTCGAGCCGCGGTAAAGCTGGCCCGACGCCACGAACTTGTGGAACTCCGCCACGATGGCGGCCTCCGAGCCGTAGTCCATGGTGGCGTAGCGGTTCTCCCAGTCGCCCAGGACACCCAGGCGCTTGAAGCCCTCGCGCTGCACGTCGATCCAGTGGCTGGCGTACTCGCGGCAGCGGGTGCGGAACTCGGCCTTGGAAACCTCGTCCTTGCGGCGACCCTGGCCGCGAAGCTCCTCCTCGATCTTCCACTCGATCGGCAGGCCGTGGCAGTCCCAGCCGGGGACGTAGTCGACGTCGGCGCCCAGCAGGAAGCGCGAGCGGACCACGAAATCCTTCAGGGTCTTCTGCAGCGCGTGGCCGATGTGGATCGCGCCGTTGGCATAGGGCGGGCCGTCGTGAAGCACGAACAGCGGCGCGCCGGCGCGCTGACGTTCGGCGCGGATGGCATTGTAGAGGTCGAGCTCGGCCCACTTCGCCAGGATCTGCGGCTCCTTCTGCGGCAGGCCTGCGCGCATGGGGAAGGGCGTATCGGGAAGGAAGACGGTCTCGCGATAGTCGCGTGCGGGCTTTTCGGCGTCGTCGGCCATAAGACTTTCCAGGCTGGTCCGGGTTTTACGAGGTGCGGGGTTGGTACCCGGCGCGCGCTGGAACGGCTTCGTCCGGCGGCGTCACGCCGGGCGGGTAATTCGCAGGCTCGTCCGAACCGAAAACATGGCGGTGGCTCTAACAGACGCGGCGCCGGGCGTCATCCCCGCCGGGGCGCCCGGCGGTTCGCCGCAGGGCTTCCGGCGTGATTGGCCTCGCTATTTGTGTGACAATCTGATATCTTCCGCCCGTCGAATATCGATTTGGTTCGGTAGCTCTCCACGCTTCTTCTTCGGATCGAGCCCGGACTTCCAAAAATCAATTCCGATAGTTGATGCGGACCGTCGCGTGGCGGCCGCCACGATTTACCTACGAAAGCGATAGAACATGACCATCGGCACCGTGAAGTGGTTCAACCCCACCAAGGGCTTCGGCTTCATCCAACCCGACGACGGCGGCGCCGACGTCTTCGTGCACATCTCGGCCGTCGAGCGCGCCGGCCTGGGCTCGCTGAACGAAGGCCAGAAGGTCTCGTTCGAGCTCGAGCAAGACCGCCGCAGCGGCAAGATGTCCGCCGGCCAACTGCAAGCCGTCTAAGGAAAAAGGGGACCCGGCCGAGCTCAAGCTTGGCCGGGTCATCCGGCAAGATCATGACCACATCGACCATTGAACGCGCCTATGCGCTGGCCCGCTCGGGGCAGGCTCCGAGCTTCGCGAAGCTGAAAGAGCGGCTGAAGGCCGACGGCTGCCGGGCTGTGGACGCCCTCCTGGCCCCGCGCTCCATCCGCGGCCACCTGGAGGCGATCTGCGCGGCCACCTACCGGCCCATCGCCGAACTCACCACCGAAGAAGCCTGAGAAGACCCATGCCGAGCGGCGTCCAGTACAACCACGAGACCGTCACGCTCGATGGTGAGACCTTCTCCGACTGCGAATTCCGCGACTGCCGCCTGGTCTATTCGGGTGGCGGGACGCCCGTGTTCCAGAACTGCCAGTTCCATGGCTGCGACTGGAGACAGGACGACGCGGCGGCGCGGACCCTGGCCTATCTGAAGGCGGTCTGGAACGCTGGCGGCAAGCCCACCGTCCAGGCGCTGATCAAGGACATCACCGTCGCCCGCTAGAGGCCTGACGGGCGACTGAAATTTCCCGGAATATTGCGCGGTCTACAGGTGTACGGACTCACCTGTGGAGCCGCTGATGCGCGTTCGCCTATCCGCCCTGATTTCCCTCGCCATCGCGCTCTTGTCGGGGATGGCGCCGGCCGCCATCGCGGCGCCCAAGGTCAGCGGACCTGAGACGGGCACGCTGATCATCGCGGGCGGAGGCAAGCTGGGCCCCGAGATCGTGGGCCGGTTCATCGCGCTCGCGGGCGGTCCCAAGGCGAAGATCGTGGTGATCCCCACGGCCGGCGAGGACGCCGCCTACGGTCCCAACTGCGCCTGCCTGAAGATGTTCCAGGAGTTGGGCGCGACCAACCTCACCGTCCTGCACACGCGCGACAAGGCCCAGGCTGACACCGAGGCCTTCGCGGCGCCGCTCAAGACGGCGACCGCGGTCTGGTTCGTCGGCGGACGTCAGTGGCGGCTGGTGGATTCCTACGCGGGCAGCCGCACCGAGGCCGAGATTCGGAAGGTGCTGGCCCGTGGCGGGGTGATCGGCGGCACCTCGGCCGGCGCCTCGATCCAGGCGTCGTATCTCGTCCGTGGCGCGCGATCGGGAAACGAGATCATGATGGCGCCCGGCTACGAGCAGGGCTTCGGCCTGATGACCGGCGTCGCCATCGACCAGCATGTCACGGCCCGTGGGCGCGAGAGCGACCTCGACGCGGTGGTGGCGAAGCACCCCGACCTCCTGGGGATAGGCATCGACCAGTCGACGGCGATCGAGGTGACGCGCGACCGCTTCGGCGTGCTGGGCGTGGGCCATGTCTTCATCCACGACGGCAAGGAACAGCCGAACGGCGGACACTACTACCTGCTGAAGGCTGGCGACCGCTTCGACCTGGGGCGGCTGGCGCCAGCGACGAACGCTGACGGCCGCTAGGCCTCCAGAAGCCGCTTCGCCCGCTCGGCGTCCTTCATGACCTGCTCGGTCATGACCTCAAGGCTTTCGAACTTCTCCTCGGGGCGGAGGAAGGCGACCAGGTCGGTCTCGATGACCCGGTCGTAGATGTCCTCGTCGAAGTCAAACAGCCAGACCTCGAGCAAGGGGCGCGTCACGCCCTGGACCGTCGGGTTCACGCCGATGTTGGCCACGCCGGCGAACTCGCGGCCGTCAGACAGGCGCGTGCGCGTGGCGTAGACCCCGAACCTCGGCGTCACATAGTCCGCGAGATCCACATTGGCGGTGGGGAAGCCCAGCTTGCGCCCGAGCTGGCGGCCGCGCTGGACCGGCCCCTCGATGGCGAACGGGCGGCCCAGGATCTCCGCGGCCTCCTCGGGCCGGCCGTCGCGCAGGGCCGCGCGCACCGCGGTGGATGAGAACTTGTCGCCGTCCAGGTCGCCGACGGGCTCGGCGACGCTGACGCCGAAGCCCATTTCCCGGCCATAGGCCCGCATGGTGTCCGGCGTGCCCGTGCGGCCCTTGCCGAACGAGTTGTCGAAGCCGACGGCCACGTGCCGCGCGCCCAGGCCCTGGTGCAGCACCCGCGTGGCGAACTCGCGGTCGGTCATCTCCGCCAGCTCGGCCTCCAGCGGCAGGACGTACAGCATGTCGACGTTCAGCTTTTCGAGCGCGCGCGCCTGCTGGTCGGTCTTCATCAGCCGGAAGGCCGGTTCGTCGGGCCGGAAGTAGACGCGCGGATGCGGGTCGAAGGTGATCACGCCCAGGGGCGCGCCCAGGTCGTTCGCGGCGCGGGCGGCCAGTTCGATCACCTGCTGGTGGCCGAGATGGACGCCATCGAAACTGCCCATGGCCACGGCTGCGCCGCGGTCGCTCTCAGACAGATCCTTCCAACCGCGAATGACCCGGATGCGCTTCATGCATCCGTTTAAGTCATGCGGGGCGGCGCGGCGCAATCACTAGAGCTTCGCCGTCGACCACGGTCTTGCCGCTGACTTCGCAGGCGGTGTCGAGCGTCACATGGCCGCGCCCGCTGTCCAGGGTCTTCACGGTCACCTTGGCCACCACCAGGTCGCCGATCTTGACCGGCCGGCGGAAGCGCAGCGACTGCGACAGGTAAATGGCGCCGGGCCCCGGCAGCCGCGTGCCCAGCACCGCCGAGATGTAGGCCCCCGACAGCATGCCGTGGGCGATGCGCTCGCCGAAGGTCGTGGTCTTGGCGTAGGCCTCGTCCAGGTGGACGGGGTTGTTGTCGCCGGACACCTCGGCGAACGCCTCGATGTCGGCCGCGCCCACGACACGGCTCATCTCCGCCGTCTGACCGACGGTGAGGTCGTCAAAATAGAAGCCTTGCACGGCAGTTCCCCCCTGAGGCCGTTTTGCGGCGCACCCCCTCGCCCCGCCGACCCGTGCCGTCGGCGGTGCGACTCGCGCCGTTCACCATGCCATATCCGCAATGGCCCAGTTCGCCTGTAGGCCTTCTTGCCGCAGGAGATCGTCAACTACCTTGAGATTCAGGCCGTCCGGGCCGACCGTCTCGCCGCCATGTATCCCATTGGCGACAAAGAGAATATCGAGGTTTCGCGCGTTGGCTCCACGCACGTCGGTGGGCAGTCCGTCGCCGACGCAGAGCACCCGGGCCGCGTCGATCGGTCGCTGTAGCTCAGCTTGGGCCTCGCGCAGCGCCATTTCGTAGATCGGGGCATACGGCTTGCCGGCCATCACCGCCTTGCCGCCGAGGCTCTCGTAGAGCTGGGCGAGCGCGCCGCCGCAGTAGATCAGCTTGTCGCCGCGCTGCACGACGATGTCGGGGTTGGCGCAGATCAACTCCAGGCCGCGCTCGACGCAGACGATGAAGCGGTCCCGATAGTCGCCGGGCTCGTCGTTCTCGTCGTCGTAGGGACCGGTCACGGAAATGAAGTCCGCGTCCTCCGGCCCGCCCATGGCGAGGTCGAGGCCGCCGTACAGCACGCTCTGGTGCTCCGGGCCGATCGCCCACACCCGGCCCGGCGCGCGCTCGGCCAGCAGCGGGCGGGTGGCGTCGCCCGAGGTGACCAGCTTGGTCCAGGCCGCCCGCGGCACGCCCAGGCCGTCGAGCTGTTCGATGACGGGGCCGTGGGGTCTCGGCGCGTTGGAGATCAGGATCACCGGACCCACTTCGGCCCGGAACCGCGCCAGGGCGGCGCAGGCCTCGGGGAAGTGTTCGCGGCCGTTGTGGATCACGCCCCAGACGTCGCAGAGCAGCACGTCGTAGCGGCCGGCGAGCTCGGAGAGCCCGGAGATCGGTTTGGGGGAGGTCATGGCCGCGGGCGGTAGCACACTCCTCTCCCGCGAAGCGAGAGCGGAGGCGCTAGGCCGCGCGCGAGCGCATGCGTTCGACGTTGGGGGACGGGGCGCCGGCTTCGGCCAGGACGTCGTTCTTGATGGCCCGGGGCTCGCCGAACAGGTGGCCCTGGCCCAGCTGGATGTCGAGGTCGAGAATGTCGACCACCTGGCGCTCGTTCTCCACCTTCTCGGCGACCAGGTCGACGCCGTAGCGGCGGAGCAGCAGGGCGAAATCCTCGGCCGCGAGATCGGGCATCGAACGCAATACGAGGCGGTCATCGATCTCGGTGAGCTCGTCCAGCAGGGTCTGGGCCGTCACCTTCACGAACTTCACGTCGGCGCGGGTGAGATCCTGAAGGTCGAGGTCTAGGTTGGTCACCTTGTCGATGGAGAAGCGGAAGCCGAGGTCGGCCAGGCGGCCCATGTTCCGAGCCTGGACGTTGGTGCGGTTGTCGAACGCGGCCTGGCCCACCTCGAAGATCAGCGCGGGCGCCAGGTCGCGATTGGCGCGCAGCAGGTCGAGGAACTGGGCGAAGAACTCGTCGTCGCCCAGGCTGGCCATGGAGATGTTGCAGAACACGCCGACGCGGCGGTCGCGCGCGGCGAGACGGCGCACGATCTGCACACAGCGGAACAGCAGCAGGTTGTCGATGGCGGTGATCAGGCCGGTGGGCTCGGCGACCGACAGGTACTCCGCCGGCATGATCACCTGGCCCGAGGCGTCGCGCAGGCGCGAGAAGCTCTCGTAGAAGACGGTCTTGCGCTGGGGGAGGCCGACGACCGGCTGGAGGTAGAGGTCGACGCGGTTCTCGGTCAGGGCCTCGCGCACGACGTCCAGCAGGCTGACCGGCCGGCGCACGTCCTGGCCGCCGCGGGCGGCGAGGTGCGGCGTGGAGGTGGCGTAGGGCTGCTCCTCGAACCGGCGGGTCATCTTGTGGACCAGCTTCTCCAGCAGGTGCACCTCGCCGGTCAGTTCGTGCGAGCGGGACTTATCGCCCTCGACGACAGTGGCGATGTCGGTAACCCGGCCGTCGAGGCGGACCATCTGGTCCAGCAGGATGCGGTGGCCCTCGCGGACAGCTTCTACCTCGCCGCGGATCTCACGCATCTCGAGGAAGCGCATGACCATGCCGTGCGAGGCGAGGCACAGGCCGAAGCAGCCCATCATCGAAGAGATGGCCGCGCCAACGCCCATGCCGTTCCGCCACAGGCTGAGCGCGATGATCAGCGAGAGGCAGAGGTAGGTCGCGCAGAGCAGGGCGAGAGTGAGCCGACGCATGGATCCTGTTCCGAATCACCCGGAGTATCCGCTGCGGAGTCCAGGGTAGTCGAATTCATTAACCATGCCGCCGGTTCGGGATTGGTTAACGCCGAATCGGGAAGAGGCGCCGCAGTTGCGGGTCGCGCAGCCACAGGCCGCCCCAGGCGAACACGGCGAGGTAGGGGCCGAACAGCATGTGGCTGAAGAGCGGGTTGCCGTTCACGTAATGCACCGCGCAGGTTCCGCCCATGAGCGCCGAGATCAGCACCGCGCCGAGGACGGAGGTGGGCGGCGCCAGGTAGAGCGCCACGACGATCAGCTCCAGGACCCCGATGCCGAAGCCGCTGCCCGCAGGTAAGCCCAGGGTGGCTCCGGTCTGTTCGACGATCGGGAGCCGGATCAGCTTGATGCCGATGTCGAAGGCCATGAAGGCGGTGAAGAGGCCGGTGAGGGTCCAGCCGGCGATGGTCATGGCCCTGCCCTGTGGCGCGGCCGTGGCGGTGATGGCGGTCATGGTCGGATCCTGGATGAGGTTGCGTCCGCGGCCGGGGAGGTGGCCGCGGACGGCGGCGCGGCCTCAGTCGGCCTGGTCGAAGGCCCAGACGAAGCCGAACGGGTCGCGGACCTGGGCCCAGGTGTCGCCCCAGAACATCTTCTGTGGCGGGACAAGGCTCTCGCAGCCGGCGGCCACCGCCCGATCGAACCAGGCCTGGCAGTCATTGACGATGAGCTGCATCGTGAACCCCTGCGGCGCGACCTTGCCGTGCCCATGCTCCTCGTAGAAGTCGCCCATCATCACCGAGCTGCCGTTGATGTAGAGGTGGACGTGCATCGTGCGGCCCTGGTCGTCGACCGGGTGGGCGAAGGCGATCTGGGCGGCGAACGCCTTCTCGTAGAAGTGGGCCGCCTTCATCGCGCCGTCGACGGCGAGGTAGGCGATGGCGCCGCCCTTGGTTTCGACCTGCTGCGGGGTGAGCGTCTCGGACATCTGGCGTCTCCTGCGGGGTTGCTGCCCCTAGGACGAACCGTCCGGCGGCGATCCGACGGCCCCGCGGAATTATTTCGCGGGGGCGTGGTCGCGCATCAGGCTGTCGAGGTGCTGGCGGATGTGGGCCGCCTCGGCAGCGGTGTTGGCGAGCGCGATGGCGCGGTCGAAGGCGACCTGGGCTTCGCGGTGGCGGCCGAGCTCCAGGTTGAGGGCCCCGGTCAGCCCGTGGAAGTGGAAGTAGCCCGAGAGCTTGTCGGCCAAGGGCCCGATCATCTGCAGCGCGGCCTCGGGCCCGGCGACCTTGCTGACGGCCACGGCGCGGTTGAGGGTGATCACCGGCGAGGGCGTCAGCCGCTCCAGGCTGGCGTAGAGGCGTTCGATCTGGGCCCAGTCGGTGTCGGCCGGCGTGGCCGCCCGGGCGTGCAAGGCGGCGATGGCGGACTGCACCTGGTAGGGGCCTGGGCGGCGATGGCGCATCGCCTTGTCGATCAGGGCGAGCCCCTCGTTGATCATCGGCCGGTTCCAGAGGCCGCGGTCCTGGTCCTCTAGCAGCACGATCTGGCCCTCGGCGTCGAACCGGGCCGGAGTGCGGGCGTGCTGCAGCAGCATCAGCGCCAGGAGGCCCATGATCTCGGGCTCGGTCTGGTAGAGGCGAAGCAGCAGGCGCGTCAGTCGGATGGCCTCGCCGCAGAGCTGGGCGCGGGCCGGGTTGTCGCCTGCCGAATAACCCTCGTTGAAGACCAGGTAGAGCATGGCCGCCACGCCCGCGAGCCGCTCGGCGCGCTCGACCGGACCGGGCGTTTCGAATTGGGCGTCGCCCTCGGCCACGATCCGTTTGGCGCGCGTGATCCGCTGTTCCATGGCCGCTTCCGAGACCAGGAAGGCGCGGGCGATCTGCTTGACCGACAGGCCCGAGACGATGCGCAGGGCCAGGGCGATCTGCTGCGTCGCCGGCAGGTCCGGGTGGCAGCAGATGAACAGGAGGCGCAGGACGTCGTCGCGGTAGTCGGCCGCGTCGATGCGGTCGGCGGCGCGGTCCTCGGCGTCGTCCAGGTCGGACAGCACCTCCTCGGAGGGCAGTTCGGTCTGGCGCGAGCGTTTGCGCACCCCGTCCAGGGCGGCGTTGCGGCCCACCATGATCAGCCAGGCGGCGGGGTCGCGCGGTGGGCCGTTCTTGGGCCAGTTGTTCAGGGCCCGCAGGCACGCGTCCTGGAAGGCCTCCTCGGCCGTGTCGAGGTCGCGGAAGTAGCGGAGCAGGGCGCCCACGGCCTGGGGGCGCGCGGCCGAGATGGCCGCGTTGATCCAGGCCAGGTCGTTGCTCATCCTGCTTCGCTCCTGGCGGAGCTTCGCAGGACAAGTTCAGGGCCCGGCCCTGCGCCTTGGCGAAGCCGGGTCATGCCGCCACGACGCCCTTCGCGACGGCCTCGGGCGAGCCGCCGTTGTAGACGGCGAGCGGGCGGATCTCGTAAGCGCCGCCGGGGTTGGCGTCGCCCAGCTCCTTGGCCACGGCCAGGGCCTCGTCCAGGTCGGCGACGTCGATGATGTAAATGCCGAGCAGCTGTTCCTTGGTCTCGGCGAACGGGCCGTCGATAACCAGCGGCGGTTCGGACTTGCGGAAGGTGGTGGCCGCGGTGGTCGGCAGCAGACGCAGCGACGGGCCCAGCTTGCCGGACTTCTCCAGCCGGCCGCGCACGACAGACAGGCGCTCCATCACCTCGGCGTCCTGCTTCTTGTCCCAGGCCCAGACGACGTCCTCGTCGTTGTAGCAGAGCAGGGCGTAGAGCATGGGCTGGCCTCCTTGTGGTCCTAGGACGCGCAAGGATAGGTCGGGCCGACAGGGTGTTGGGAAAAAATCCCTAGCGCGTGGGGACGGGCTTGTCGCCGCGGTAGTCGTAGAAGCCACGGCCCGACTTGCGGCCCAGCCAGCCGGCCTCGACGTACTTCACCAGCAGGGGGCACGGACGGTACTTGCTGTCGGCCAGGCCTTCGTAGAGCACGTTCATGATCGACAGCACGGTGTCGAGGCCGATGAAGTCGCCCAGCTCCAGCGGGCCCATCGGATGGTTGGCGCCCAGGCGCAGCGCCGTGTCGATGGCGTCGACCGTGCCGACACCCTCGTACAGCGTGTAGATCGCCTCGTTGATCATCGGCACCAGCACGCGGTTCACGATGAAGGCCGGGAAGTCCTCGGCGTTGGAGGTGGTCTTGCCCAGGGACTGGGCGAAGCTGACGGCCAACTCGTAGGTGTCGGCGTCGGTGGCGATGCCGCGGATGATCTCGACCAGCTTCATGACCGGCGCGGGGTTCATGAAGTGCAGGCCGATGAACTTGCCGGGCCGGTCGGTGGCCGAGGCCAGGCGCGTGATCGAGATCGACGAGGTGTTGGACGCCAGCAACGTGGTGGGCGTCAGATGCGGCTGGAGCGCCTTGAAGATCGCCTTCTTGGTCTCTTCGTTCTCGGTCGCCGCCTCGATCGCCAGGCTGGTGGAGCCGATGGTCTGGAGTTCGGCGGCCGGCTTGATGCGGGCGATGGCCGTTTCCATGGCTTCCTGGGTGATGATGCCGCGCGAGACTTGCCGGACCATGTTCTTCTCGATCTGGGCGATGCCCTGATCGATCCGCTCGGCGCTCACATCGTGGAGCAGGACGTCATAGCCGCCGAGGGCGCAGACATGGGCGATGCCGGAGCCCATTTGACCGGCGCCGATGACGCCCACCGTCTTGATGTCAACCACAGGCCTGAACCCTCGAGAGCGGATGCTGCTTTTTGTGGCAGCTTTTTAACAGAGCCAGCTTTCTAACATCTGTATGGCGCACTGCGGCAAGCGGAATTGCTGCGTCGCAGCAGATCAGGCCGCGCGCGGGGACTCCGGAACACGCGAGGCGGCAGCCTCGGCCAACAACCATTCGCGGAGTGCGCCGATGCGTCGCAACTTGCGGCTGTCGGCGCGCCAGACGATCCAGAAGCCGAGTTCGGAGACCACGTGTTGGTCGAAGGGACGGACGAGCCGGCCGGTCCGAAGATCCTGCTCGATCAGCGCGCTGCGGGCCAGGGCTACGCCCATGCCCTGTGCGGCCGCCTCCAACAGCATGGTGGAGTCCTCGAAGACCATGCCGGAGGGGGCGGGCGCCTCCAGCCCGAACTCGCGGCACCATAGGCTCCAGGGCCGGTGGCCGTGGTGGAGCAGCGGCGCGGTCAGCAGGTCGGCGGGGTCGGCGAGCGGCTGTGTGGCAAGGAACGCGGGACTGCAGACCGGGCTCAGCGTCTCGCTGAACAGGTGGGCGGTCTCGACGCCGGGCCAGCGGCCCGCGCCATAGCGAACGGCCATGTCGACGCCGTCGGTGGTGAAGTTCGCCACCCGCTCCTCGACGCGGAGTTCCAGGGTTTCCGCGGCGAGGTCGGAGAGCATCCGGGGTAGTCGCGAGGTCAGCCACCGGGCCGAGAACTGGGCGTCGAGGCTGACCACCAGCGGGTCGCGCTCGGCCATGGCGGCGAAGTCGGCGACGGCGTTCTTCAGCACGTCCAGCCCGCGCGAGACCTCGGTGGCCAGCCGCTGGGCGTCGGTGGTGGGGATCATGGCGTTGCCGCGCCGCTCGAAGAGGCGCGCGCCCAATTCGGCTTCGAGCCGGCGGATCTGCTGGCTGATGGCGCCGTGGGTGACCGACAGCTCCTTCGCGGCGCCGGAATAGCTGCGATGGCGGGCCGCGGCCTCGAGGGCGCGAAGCGCGAAGAACGGCGGCAGGCGGACCATGGCCGAGGTTGTTAGCCCAGGTAACAACCCCTGGCAAAATCTATCGTTGGCGAGCCGGTGCACCGCTACCTACATCCCAAAGAAGCGGCGTTGCAAGTTTGGTGTGTTAAAACAAGGGATTATTAGGATGAGAACGCTTGCTCTCATGCTGTCGGCCGCGCTGCTCACGGCCAGCGGCGCGGCCCAGGCGGCCAATCGCGACGTCGACGCCTTCCTGGAGCGCGCCAGCGCGGCGGCCACCGCCGATCTCGCGGCGTCCGGCGTACAGACCGACCAGCCGCTGGTGGTGCGGGCGCGGGTCAGCAGCGATGGCCGGTTGGCCAACCCACGGGTGGTGACCTCCTCCGGCTCGGCCGAGGCGGACCGGCGCGCGGCCCTGGTCGTGCGGCGCCTGCGCCTAGCCGCGCCGCCCAACGTGCTGGTCGGCGCCGAAGTGAACATCGCTGTCGGTTCGGAGGCGGTCCGGCAGGCGCAGAATCCAGGGGCCCCCACCCCCTAGGAGATACCGCCGACGGGCTCCAACCACACGGCGGCCACTTGAGGGCGGCTCGCGAGGGCCGCCCTTCTCTTCGCGCACGAAAAAGGGCGGCCCGTCGCCGGACCGCCCTTCGTCGTCTTATCGAGCGTGGGAACTAGCCCAGCGCACTCATCAGTTCGGGCACGGCGGTCTTGTAGTCCGCCACCAGGCCGTAGTCGGCTACCTGGAAGATCGGCGCGTCGCCGTCCTTGTTGATCGCGACGATGACCTTCGAGTCCTTCATGCCGGCGAGGTGCTGGATGGCGCCCGAGATGCCGATGGCGATGTAGAGCTCCGGCGCCACCACCTTGCCGGTCTGGCCGACCTGGTAGTCGTTCGGCGCATAGCCCGCGTCGACGGCGGCGCGCGAGGCGCCCACGGCGGCGCCCAGCTTGTCGGCCAGGGGATCGATCACCCGCTGGAACTCCTCGGCGGAGCCCATGGCGCGACCGCCCGAGACCACGATCTTGGCGGCGCCCAGGTCAGGGCGGGCCGACTTGACGATCTGCTGGTCGACGAAGTGGCTCTTTGCCGGAGCGGCGGGCGCCGAGACACTCTCCACCTTGGCCGAGCCGCCTTCCGCCGCCGCCTTGAAGGCGGTCGGGCGGACCGTCAGCACCTTCTTGGCGTCGGACGACTGGACGGTCTCCAGCGCGTTGCCGGCGTAGATCGGGCGCACGAAGGTGTCGGCCGACACGACTTCGATCACGTCCGAGATCTGGGCCACGTCCAGCTTGGCGGCGACGCGCGGGCTGAAGTTCTTGCCCTGGGTGGTGGCGGGCGTGAGGATGGCGTCATAGCCGCCCGCGAGGCCCACGATCAGGTCCTGGAAGGCTTCGGCCAGGCCCTGACCCAGCTCGGCGCTGTCCGCGGTCAGCACCTTGCGGACGCCGGCGATCTTCGCGGCTTCCGCGGCGATCGCGGCGGTGTTGGAACCCGCGACCAGGATGTCGACGTCGCCGCCGATGGCCTGGGCGGCCGTGACCACCTTATGGGTGTTGTCCTTGAGGGTCGCGTTGTCGTGATCCGCGATGACGAGAACGGCCATTTTAGAGCACTCCCGCAGTCTTGAGCTTGGAAACCAGGTCGGCCGCGGTCTCCACCTTGATGCCGGCCGAACGCTTCGGCGGCTCGGTGACCTTGACGACTTTCAGCTTGGCGGCCGTGTCGACGCCGAGCGAGCCCAGCTCCTTCACGTCCAGCGGCTTCTTCTTCGCCTTCATGATGTTCGGCAGCGAGGCGTAGCGCGGCTCGTTGAGACGCAGGTCCGCGGTGACCACCGCCGGCAGGTCGACGTTCAGCGTCTGCAGGCCGCCGTCGACCTCGCGGGTCACCTTGGCCTTGCCGCCCTCGATCACGACTTCCGAGGCGAACGCCGCCTGCGGCCAGTCGAGCAGGGCGGCCAGCATCTGGCCGGTGGCGTTGTTGTCGCCGTCGATGGCCTGCTTGCCCATGAGCACCAGCTCGGGGCTCTCCTCGCCCACGATGGCCTTCAGCACCTTGGCCACGGCCAGCGGCTCGAGGTCCTGGTCGGTCTGTACGAGGATGGCGCGGTCAGCGCCCATGGCCAGGGCCGTGCGCAGGGTTTCCTGCGCCTGGGTCGGGCCGACGGACACGGCGACGATCTCGCTCGCCACGCCTTTTTCCTTGAGACGGACGGCCTCTTCGACTGCGATCTCGCAGAAGGGATTCATCGACATCTTGACGTTGGCGAGGTCGACGCCCGTCTGGTCGGCCTTCACGCGAGCCTTGACGTTATAATCGATCACCCGCTTGACCGGGACCAACACCTTCATGGGTTGCTAGCGCCTCAAATTGTTTTGCGGAAAGAAATGAGCCGGGGTGGGCAATAACGCTTCCGACGCGCATTGCAAGCGCGGGACGGAGACTTTCGCCGCAGCGCACACACCTAGCCAGACCGGGGTCTCCTTACGTAAAAGACCCGCATGAACGCCAATATCGAGCGCATGAAGCTCATCTTCATCGCCTTCCTCGCCGTCTTCGTCGTGAGCGCCATCGGCGTGGGCGTTTGGCAGGTCGGCTGGGTGATCCCTCGCAACAAGTGCGAGAAGGAGCAGCGCAAATGGTGGGATCCCGACCAGCGGGTCTGCGCCCAGCCGGTGCTCGTATCGGACATCACTGGCCGGGTGATCACCGACGACAAGGCCCTGGCCGAAGCGAAGAAGGCGATCGGACGCCCCGCGGCTCCGGCGCCCAAGAACTAGCGGGTCGCGCCCGACTTCCAGAACACCTCGGCGCGACCTTCGTCATTGGCCCAACGGGCGGCGACGAAGAGGAAGTCCGAGAGCCGGTTGAGGTAGCGCAACGAAGGGCCGCTGATCGGCTGGCCCGCCTCGATCAGGCGCACGGCCTCGCGCTCGGCGCGGCGGCAGACGGTGCGGGCCAGGTGTAGCGCGGCCGCGGCAGGCGTGCCGCCCGGCAGGATGAAGGAGGTAAGGGGCGGTAGGCGGTCGTTCAGGCTGTCGATCTCGCCCTCGATGCGGGCGATCTGGCTGTCCAGCACCCGCAGCACCGAGCCCTCGGCCTCGTCCGGCTTCGGCGGCTGGGCCAGATCGGCGCCCAGGTCGAACATCTCGTTCTGAATGCGCGCCAGCATGGCGTCGAGCTCGGGGTCGGCCGCCAGATGGACGCGGGCCAGGCCGACGCACGCATTGGCCTCGTCGACCGCGCCGTAGGTCTCGACCCGCAGGTCGGTCTTGCTGACCGGGGCGCCAGTCGCGAGGCGCGTCGTCCCGGCGTCGCCCGTGCGGGTGTAGATGCGGTTGAGGGTGACCATCAGCCGTGCGCGCTGCGCCACCAGACGGCCAGCATCAGCACCGCCACCGCGATGGCCTGCGTCAATACGCGCAGGCGCATGAGTTTATTCGACCAAGAGCGTCCGAAATCGCCCCCACGGAAGAGGGCGTAGATGCCGAACGCTAGCACCGTGCCCACGGCGGCGAGCGCGGCGAAGATGAGGTAGTCGAAGAGGTCCATGCCCCTAGATTAGGCGCGGGAACGGCGCTACGCCATGGGCAAGGCCCGAGTCCAATTTAAACTTGACTATAGCGGGTTTGATCATGTTCAACGAGCATCGGTTCCGGCAGAACGTCGAGATTCGGCGTGACGCCTGAGTCCTTATGCCATAAGGGCTTAATCTCCGATGTGAGCGGTCCCACAACGCCGCTCGGCGTTGGACGGTACGCGCGCTCTCCGGGTCGCGTAACGAGTTTGTTGAACGTGTTCACCGCCGGTGATACGCCTCGGCGCCGCCGGTTAATCCTCCCCACCTAGAGATCGCCGGGCTCCCCTCTAAACCGGCGAGATTCAAGAGAAGAATGAAGCACATCTCCCCCAACCAGGTCTCCGTCGATGCCCCGACGCGGGCCCCCACCCGCCGCGCCCTCGCCAAGCAGCAGACCCGTCTGAAGGTCCTTGCCGCCGCCCGCCGCCTCTTCAGCGAGCAGGGCTATGAAGGCGCCACGATCCGCGACATCGCGGCCGCCGCCGGCATGTCCACCGGAGCGGTGTTCGCCAATTTCACCGATAAATCAGACCTCTTCCGCGAGATCATGGCCGACGACATGGAAGCCCTGACCACCGCGATGCGCGACGCCGCCACGCGCGGACGGAACGTCGAGGACGGCCTGCTGAAGATCTTCATGGCAGGCTACACCTTCTACAAGACCCGCCTGCAGCTGGCCCGCGCCGCCTTCTCGGTGTCGTGGGACAAGGACGGCGGTCCGACGCTGCGCGGGATGTCGTCGTCGATGGCGTTCCAGGACCTGTTCACCGAGCAGCTGAACGCCGCGGTCGAGCGCGGCGAGTTGTCGCAGGAAGCCGAAGTCAAGCTCCGCAGCCAGATGCTGTTCGACACATATCTGTCGAACTTCCCGCAGGCGATCTTCGAAGGCTGGAGCCTGGACGCGCTGCAGGCCCGGGCTCGCGACCAGATCCGCATCCTGCTCGCAGGCGCCCGCCGCGGCTGATCTGCGATCCGGCATGAACGACGCTGAGGGCGGACCTCTCACGGGACATGTCCCCCCGCGGCAGTCGCAGAAGGAAGCGACGCGCCAGCGGGTTCTGACGGCCGCGCGAGAGCTGTTCGACACCCACGGATACGAAGGCACGACGATCCGCGAGATCGCTCGGCACGCCGGCGTATCCGTGGGCAGCGTCTTCACGACCTTCGCCTCCAAGGGGGAAATCCTCTCCGAGGTGATGCAGGGCCGGCTCGAGCCGCTGTACGCTGAGATCGACCGCGTGATGCCGCATGTCCGCGGGTCGACGGCCGACCGCTTGCGTACGCTGTTCGCCGTCCATTTCGAGTTCGAAGCCAAGCACGTGCGTCTGTTCCTGTCGCATGTCGCCGCCGCCTACGACTGGACCCTTCCGCCGGGGGCTCGGCCGTACGGGCGCACGCCCGGCCTGCAGCAGGCGATCCGCGAAGCCCTCGAGAAGGGCCAGGCCGAGGGTGACGTCCGAGGCGATGTGGACCTGCAGGAGATCGTCGACCTGCTGCTCAGCGCCTATGCCTGGACGTACCGCCTGGTGATCACCCGCGAGGCCGACGTCGCCATGCTGATCGGGGTGATGGACCGCCAGATCGGCCTGATCGCCGATGGGTTCCGGCCGCGGAACTGACGCCTGGATCCCCACCTTCGTGGGGGTGAGTCCGCGCTTCGCGCTCGCTCAGTTCGCGCCTTCCAGCAGACGCCGGGCGATGACCTGCGCCTGAATTTCGCCGGCGCCCTCGAAGATGTTGAGGATGCGTGCGTCGGCCAGTACGCGGCTGACCGGCTGCTCGACGGCAAACCCCGTCCCACCATGAATCTGCACGGCGTTGTCGGCGCAGGCCCAGGCGATGCGCGCGGCCGTGAGCTTGGCCATCCCGGCCTCCAGGTCGCAGCGGCGGCCCTCGTCCTTGGCGCGGGCGGCGAACCAGGCCAGGCGGCGCGCGCCCAGGATCTCGGCGGCCATCATGGCGAGCTTGTTGGCCACGCGCGGGAAGTCGGCGATCGGTCCGCCGAACTGCCGACGCTGCAGGGCGTAGTCCAAGGCCAGGTCCAGGGCGTTCTGCGCCACCCCGATGGCGCGGGCGGCGGTCTGGATGCGGGCGCTCTCGAAGGTGGCCATGAGCTGGACGAAGCCCTGGCCTTCCTGGCCGCCCAGCAGATGGGCGTGGGGGACCTCGAACCCGTCGAAGGCGATCTCGTATTCCTTCATGCCGCGATAGCCGATGACGCCGATCTCGCCGCCGCTCATGCCGGGCGCTGGGAAGGGATCCCCGTCGGTCCCGCGCGGCTTCTCCGCCAGGAACATCGACAGGCCCCGGTGGTCCTTGCTGTCCGGATTGGTGCGCACCAGCAGGGTCATCACGTCGGCGCGGGCCGCGTGCGTGATCCAGGTCTTCGCGCCCGAGACGCGCCAGACGTCGCCGTCGCGCACCGCCCTCGTGCGCAGGCTGCCCAGATCCGATCCGGCCTCCGGCTCGGTGAAGACGGCTGTGGGGATGGTCGTGCCCGCGGTGATGGCCGGCAGGAACTTCGCCTTCTGCTCGGGCGTGCCGTGGGCGAGGATCAGCTCGGCGGCGATCTCGGAGCGCGTGCCCAGCGAGCCGGTCCCGATCCAGCCACGCGACAGGGCTTCGGACACCACGCACATCGCCACCTTGCCAAGGCCCGAGCCGCCCCATTCCTCGGGCGCGGTCAGGCCGAAGACGCCCAGGTCGCCCAGCTCCTGCAGCAGCGACAGCGGGATCAGCTCGTCGCGCAGATGCCAGCCGTGGGCGTAGGGCGAGATCTTCTCCTCGGTGAAGGCGTGGAACTGGTCGCGGACGGCCTCCAGGGTCTCGTCCAGGCCGCTGGCTTCCAGCGAAGGGCGCCCGCGCGCCTGATCCAGCAACTCGACGATGCGCAGCTTCACGGCCTGGGACGCGCCCGGCCGCAGGCGGCCGAGGATGTGGCCGAGGCGCTCTGCTGGGGCGAAGACGTCGGCGGGGCGGAAGATCTCGCCCTGGTTCATCGGGATGCCGCCCTGGAGCTGACTCAGATACTCGTGCGCCAGGAGCTGGGCGGGCAGGGCTTCGGACTCGGTCAGCCGGCCTTCTTCGCTCAGGGCGCGCGCCCAGGCGGCCGTCTGCCGCAGCGTCTCGGCATAGGCGGCGGCCCAGGCCAGGCCGTGGGCGGCGTGCTGCTCGGCGTCGAGCGCCGCCCGGTCGAGCCGTCCGTCGCGGGTCACGAGCCTTCCTACGGCCGCTCCGATCGCTGCGGAAAGGGCGGCGGCCTCGCGGGCGGCTTCCTCGAGAAGGTCGGGCAGGTTCGGCAGGACCAGGGTCATGGGCGCCTTATGGCAGGCTTGCGTAGCGTCAGGTCAGACCGCTTAGCTCTACCGCGACAACCGAAAACAGGAAGCGCTTCATGCTCACCGTCCACCACCTCAACGACAGCCGCTCGCAGCGGATCCTCTGGCTGCTGGAGGAGCTGGGGACGCCGTACGAGATCAAGTTCTACCAGCGCGACGCCACCACGCGGCTGGCGCCGCCCGAGCTGGTGGCGGTGCATCCCCTGGGCAAGTCGCCGGTGATCACGGATGGAGGGCTGACCGTCCATGAGTCGGGCGCGATCATCGACTACATCGTGCGCAAGCACGGCGGCGGGCGGCTGGCCCCCGCCGCGGGCAGCGAAGCCTACGAAGCCTATAACCAGTGGATGCACTATGCCGAGGGCTCGGCGATGCTGCCGCTGATGCTCTTCATGTACGTGGGCCGCCTGGGCGAGGCGGGCGCGCCGCTACATCCGCGTATCGAGAGCGAGATGGCCAACCACCTGGGCTACGTGGAGCGATCCCTGGCCGGACGCGACTGGCTGCTGGGCGGCGGCCTTACCGCCGCCGACATCCAGATGAGCTTCGTGGGCGAGGTGACGGGCGCCTTCGGACGCTATGCGCAGTATCCGAACATCAAGGCCTGGGTGGACCGCTTCCAGGCTCGCCCCGCCTACCGCGCCGCGCTGGAGAAGGGCGGACCCTACAACATGGGGCCGCGCAGCTAGCGGCTCACTCGAACGGCGGGAAGTCATCGTCCAGCAGGCCGTCGATGAAGTCGAAGACGGTGGCCTTGAAGGCGGCGTGCGGGATCGCCGAGAAGTGGTCCACGCCGCGAAGGGTCACTGCCTTGCCCAGCGGGAAGACAGCCGCCAAGGGCTCCGGGTCGCCGGCCAGGTCGTCGAACTGGCCGGCCGCCACCAGCACCGGCATCGGCAGGCGGCTGAGGTCGGCGCGCTGGAGGCTAGGGCTGCGGGCGGCGGTGAAGGCGGCCAGGGCCTGGCGGTCCTCGCCCTGCTCGTCGGCGAACTGGCGGAAGCTCCGCAGCATCTCGTTCGAGATCGTGGCCGGATCGGCGGCGGACATGGCCTCGGCCATCGCTTCGACGCCGCCCGCCTTGGGCGGCTCCCACAGCTTCTCTCCCACACCGCCCAGCAGCAGGTTGGAGATCCGGTCGGGGGCGTCGATGGCCATCTGCATCGCCGTGCGGGTCCCCATCGAATAGCCCAGCACGTCGACACGGCCGACGCCCAAATAGTCCAGCAGCGCGAGTGCGTCGGCGGTCAGCGTCTCGCGGCCGTAGTCGGCGGGGTCGTGCGACTTCACGCTCTCGCCGTGACCGCGCTGGTCGAGGGCTATGGTACGGAAACCGCGCCTTTCCAGCGCGCCGTACCAGCCGGTCCGCCGCCAGCCTTCGGCGCGGTTCGAAGCGAACCCGTGCAGCAACAGGATAGTCCGCTGGACCGGTCCGGCCGGGCTGATGTCGTCGTAGGCGATGTCGACGCCTTTCAAGGTCACGCTGGGCATGGCGCGGACGTTAGGGTCAGGGAGGCTCGCCCGTCCACTCCCAGTGCCAAGGCTCGAAGGGGTAGTTCACGAAGCCGAAGCGGCCGGCGTTGGCCAGCAGCCAGCGGTAGGTAGGTGTCCGCGTCATGAACAAGCGGTTCGGATCGGCGGTGGAGTCGGGGCCGTAGCCAGGGGCCTGGCCCACGTAGATGTCAGCGGCGAGGCCCGTGCGGTGGGCCGAGCAGCGAGCGCGGACGATGCCGTCGCAATTGCCCTCGGCCTGGCAACGGACGGCGTCGGCGGAGGGACTGCGATAGCCGGAGAAGATCGTCAGGTTGCGAGGATCGGCGGCGATCTCCGGAACCTCGGCGCGAGCCGCGGCGGCCATCCGGCGATAGGCCTCCAGCGCCTTGGGCCGCATCCACACCTGCTTGCCGCTGTAGCCCTCGTCGATCCGCGCGGCGGTGATCAGGTTCGGCGTGTCCGGGCAACTCCCGAGCGACGTGAAGCGCACGAACTCGCGGCGGGTCTGCACGGCGTTCTTCAAGGCAATGAAGACGGGTTCGGCGACGACACCGTCCTTGCCCAGGTCGTGCTCTCCTTGCCACGTGGCCAGGGCCGCGGCGAAGCCTTCGCTGTCGGAGGGACAGGTGGTGCGGATCTCGGCCTGGATCAGCGGGACGTAGATCTCCCATCCCGTCTCCTGCCGGCCGAAGGGCGCCCAGGCCAGGCTGCGCAGCGAGCCGGAATTGGCCTGAGCCGCAGCGGTCCATCCCTCCGCGCGACAGTCGGCGCTGACGGGACCAGCGGGGGCGCTTGGCGCGCCCAGCGGGGCCTGGGCCGGTGGGTGGGCGGGCGAGCAGCTCGTCACGCGCAGGAACAGCAGGAGCAGCAGCACCAGCGCTGCGCCCGTGGCTCCCAGGAACCGCATGACCTCTCGGAGCTTCATCCACATTCCCGCCAGCAATGGGCGGGACAACGCAGAGGTCCAGCATGAAGTTCTCGCCCATTCTACTTTGCGGTGTGGCGGCCGTGGCCCTGAGCGCCTGCGACATCCATCCGCGCGAGACGGCGAGCGCGCCCCAGACCTCCGCGCCCCCCGCCGGGTCGATGCCGGCCGAGGCGCCGAAGGTGCTCGAGATCCCGCCTCCGCAGCCGTCGAGCGCGCCCGTCGCTAAGGCCGTCGACCGGGCGGTGTTCAGCGCCGAGGCAACGACCCCGCAGGCGCGGCGCGACATGCTGATCCGCGCCCAGGTCCTCCTGGATCGCGCGCATTTCTCGCCCGGCGTGATCGACGGCCAGGACGGGGAGAACGTGAAGAACGCCATCGCCGCTTACGAACGGGCGCACGACCTGCCTGCGGACGGCCTGCTGGACGCCGACGTCTGGGCCAAGCTGACGGCCGACACAGGACCGGTCCTCGTCGATTACACGATCACCGAGCAGGACGCCGCGGGCCCCTATACCCCCGAGATCCCGAAGAAATACGAGGATATGGCCAAGTTGGAGCGGCTGGGGTTCACGGGACCCCTGGAGGCCCTGGCGGAGCGCTTCCACATGGATGTGGCTCTGTTGCAGGCGCTGAATCCCGGCGCGGACTTCGGCGCCGCGGGCGCGAAGATCATCGTCGCCTGGCCCGCGCGCGAGGCTCTGCCGGCCAAGGTCGCGACGATCGAGGTGGACAAGGCGAAGAAGCAGGTTCGGGCCTACGACGCCGGCGGCAAGCTGCTGGCGGCCTATCCGGCGACGGTGGGCTCGTCCGACCTGCCGACGCCGTCCGGCGAGTGGGCCGTGCGCACGGTCGCGCCGGCGCCGACCTGGACCTACGATCCCAGCCGCCTGAACTTCGGCGACAAGAGCGCGGGCAAGCTGACGATCAAGGCTGGACCGAACAATCCAGTGGGCGCTGTCTGGATCGACCTGACCAAGGACACCTACGGCATCCACGGCGCGCCAGAGCCGCGTCTGGTCGGCAAGACGGCGAGCCATGGCTGCGTGCGCCTCACCAATTGGGATGCCGTGCAGCTCTCAAAGGCCGTGGAAAAGGGCGCCAAGGTTAAATTCCTGGGCGAGGAAGGCGGCATCGCAACCTAAGATCGTCTCGGATTCCCATCGCTTCCCAGGGGATTCCCATTGTTAAGCCTTCGGTGACACACCAGCGGTTACTCATTTTGGGTAGCGGCAAAAGGCCGCGCGCCCAAACGGGAAGAAACGACAATGTCCGCGCAGGGTCCGGCGCAGGTCGTCGCGCCGATGAGCAGGGTCGATCGGGTCGCCGGGCGCGGCCTGCGCGAGCGGGATCGCAAGCTGCGCGCCACCGAGCGCCGCCGGGCCACCCGGAGCGAGGCTGACGCCTACGAACAACTGATCGAGCGTTTGACCAAGGCGCATCAGGTCGAGTTCACGGCTGTCGATTGGGATGAGATCGAGGCCACCGGGCCGGTGGTGCCCAATGTTGCGCGCGACGCGGTCTCGGCGGTCGCCCGCCAGAAGCTGGCCAACTACCGCCCGAGCCTGGTCGACAGCCTGCTGGGCCGCGAACGCGAGAAGCGCCGGGAACTGACCAACAGGGTGGTCGAGTCCGCCAAGGCCGACGCCGAACTCTACGCCCGGGCCCAGGCCCAGGCGGCCGCCCACAACAAGATCCTGGCCCTGGCGTCCGACGTCCGCGCCGGCAAGGTCGAAGCCATCGCCGGCGTGCTGAAGGCCAACGGTGCGGCCGCGGCCTTGAAGGATGTCGTCGAAGGCTTCCGCCTGTTCGGCGAGGGTCGCAGTCGTCTCATCGGCCAGGTCGACTTCTGGGAGTACGACGCGCTGCCGGAGGAGGCCTGCACGGTGTCGGGGGGCGTGACGCGCACCGCCCTGATGGAGGCCGAGCGCTGCCAACTGCAGCTCACCAATGCCTGCGCCGTCGCGCTGCGGGCCGCCGTCGAGATCCTGCAGGTCACCCCGGCGGAGTCGGTCGAGATTGTCGGCCGGATCTGCCGGCCGGGCGGCCTGGTCGATACGGATATCGAGCCGGTGCTTTACCTGAACGTTCCGCGGCTGGTGCTCGCCAAGCTGCAGCTCACGAAGCTGGAAGCGACGCCAACGGCCTCGGCCCTGGGCGTACAGGTGGACTGGACGCCAGCCCGCGGCCTCGTCCCGATCCGCATCGACGACCCGGGAATCGTGCGCCTGACCACGGTGAAGGCGGCAGCTTAGAACCTGTCCGGTTCAGATGGATCCATCCGAACCGGACCGGCTCTAGCTCCGCCAGCGTAGCGTCGCGGGCTGGACCGGGTTCTCGAACGGCCGGCCTTCGCGACGGCTGGCGATCCATTCGCGCTTCAGCGCCTGGTACCACTTGGCCTGGCGGTCGGCGTCGTCGATCCAGAGCAGCGTGGGGTCGTGCTTCAGCCCCTGGTTCTGCAGCTGCACCATGTCGCCGTCCTGGCGCAGGAAGGTTCGCGCCATCTTCGCGATGGCCGGCTTCAGCAGGGTGAAGGCCGGGTGGTCGGACCAGGCGAGCTGGGTCACCTGGGTGCGCCCCTCGTCAAGCGGCGTCAGGCAGGTCAGCGACAGCACCTGGCGGCGGCCCACGGTCACATGCTCCCAGCGCAGGCCGGGCAGGCGGAAACTGATTTCGGTCTCGGGCCGGCCGCCCAAGATGGCGTAGGCGCGGCTATTGCTGGACGGCGCGTGGCGAACCATTGCGAAGCCCTGCTCGCGCGGCTCGAAGCGCTTTTCCTTGTCGTGTTCGCTGCCGGCGGTGCGCCACCACCACTGGCGGTGGACATAGGGTCCGTGCGCCGGGTCCATCAGGCCGATGACGGCGTGATCGATGTGGGCGTCGAAGACCATCCGGTCGACCAGTTTGGGGCCGCCGCCGACCACGCCGGGAAACACGGGCGGGCGGGCGTCGGGCTCGCCCAACGGCGTGGCGCCGACCCAGACGAAGACCATCCCCTGGCTCTCCGCCGCAGGGTAGCGCCGCACCCGCACCTTGGACACGTCCATGGCCTGGTCGGCGGTCAGCGAGGGGATCGCGGCGCAGGCGCCGTCCGCGCGGAAGCGCCAGCCGTGGTAGGGGCAGGCCACGGTCTCGACGCCGAGCTCGTCGCGGTGGAACCGGCCTGCCGAGAGGGGCGCGGCGCGGTGCGGACAGACGTCGCGAAGGGCGAAGATTTCCCCACCCCGCGAGCGGCCGAGCATCACCGGTTCGCCCAGCAGATCCAGGTGGACGAGCTTGCCGGGTTTCAGGTCGCCCGAGAGCGCCGCCAGGTACCAGCAGTCGGTCAGGAAGCCCTTGCCGAACCGAGCGTCGGTCCGCGCCGCGCGGGTGTCTCCGTCAGCCATCCGTTCGTTCTAGACGCCTAAACCAGCCGCAGGAAGCAGGCGGCGTAGGGCGACAGACCAATCGAGCCGCCGCGCAGGTCGGCCTCGCCGTTGCGGAGCGGCAGGAGTTCGACCCGCTCCAGCGACGGGTGGGCGAAGACCTGCGGCGTGTCGCTGAAGTTGAAGACGCAGACCACTTCCTGCCCCTCATGGTGGCGGACGAAGGCGACCAGCGGTTCGGCGGTTTCCACGAACGCGATGTCGCCGATGCTCAGCGCCGGCGTGGCCTTGCGCAGCGCGATCATCTCCCGCGAGAAACTGAGGGCCGAGTCCGGGTCCTCGCCCTGCTCCTGCACCGACAGGCCGCGGTGCTCGGCCGCCAGGGGCAGCCAGGGCTCGCCGTCGGTGAAGCCCATGTTCTCGCCCGCGGTCCAGGGCATGGGCGTGCGGCAGCCGTCGCGGCCGCCGTCGTAGGGCCAGTAGAGGTCGCCGACCGGATCGCGCAGCTGGTCGCGGGTCAGCGAGGCCTGCGGCAGGCCCAGCTCCTCGCCCTGGTAGATCAGGGTGGTGCCTTTCAGGCCGACGAGAAGGGCGAACAGCATCTTCGCCAGCTCGGGCGAGGCGTGCTCGCCGCCGAACCGGCTGACCGTGCGCGGCACGTCGTGGTTCGAGAAACTGATCGTCGGCCAGTGGTCGGGATAGTCGGCCAGGGTCTCGAAATGGCGGGTGACGAAGCCGGCCTCCAGCTTGCGGGCCAGCAGCATGACGAAGGTGTAGCCCGAATGCAGGCCGTCGGCGGGCGAGAGATAGGCGCCGCAGCGGGCCTCTTCCTCCGAGAACTCGCCGAACACGAAGCGATCCCCGTGCGCCTCCACCCGCCGGCGGATGACGTCGAGCGTCTCGACGTTCTCCTCGAGATTGGAGTCGAAGTAGTGGAATTGGAGATTGCCGGCGTGGGACCAGTTGTAGCCGCGCCGCTGGTCCATCGGCACGGGAGGGTTCGGCGTCAGCGCCGCGTCGTGCAGGAAGGTGCCGGCGACGTCGAGGCGGAAGCCGTCGACGCCCTTCGCCAGCCAGAAGTCCAGCACTGACAGCGCGGCCTCGCGGGCGTCCGGTGTGCGCCAGTTCAGCTTGGGCTGCTGGCGCAGGAACTTGTGGTGGTAGTGCTGCCGCCGCGCCGGCTGGTAGGCCCAGGCCGGGCCGCCGAAGACGCTGAGCCAGTTGTTGGGCGCCGTGCCGTCCTCCTGCGGGTCGGCCCAGACGTACCAGTCGGCCTTGGGGCCGTCCCTGCCGCCGGTCAGGCTTTCGACGAACCAGGGGTGGACGTCCGAGGTGTGGCTGAGCACCTCGTCGAGGACGACCTTCAGGCCGCGCGCGTGCGCCGCATCCAGCAGCCGCTGGAAATCCTCGGGCGTGCCGTAGTCGGCCTGCACCCCCTCGTAGTCGGCGATGTCGTAGCCCCAGTCACGGTTGGGCGAAGGGTGGATCGGAGACAGCCACAGGCCGTCGACGCCGAGCGACTGGATATAGTCTAGCTTGGCCTCGACGCCGGGCAGATCGCCATGCCCGTCGCCGTTCGAGTCGAAGAAGCTGCGGACGTAGACGTGGTAGAGGATCGCGCCCATCCACCACGGCTGCGCCATTCGATCAGACTTCCGACGCGTCGGTGACGATCTTGGACACGAGGCCGTACTCGACGGCCTGCTCGGCGCTCATCCAGAAGTTCCGCTGGGTGTCCTTCACCACGCGCTCATAGGTCTGCCCGGTCTCGCGGGCGATGAGCCGGTTCAGGCGCTCCTGCATCTTGATGATCTCTTCGGCCTCGATCTCGATGTCCGAGGCCTGGCCGCGCACGCCGCCGGCGGGCTGGTGCAGCAGGAAGCGGGTGTTCGGCAAGCAGAGCCGGTTTTCCTTGGTCGCGCCCAGGAAGATGTGCGCGCCGGCCGAGGCCACCCAGCCGGTGCCGATCACCTTCACCTGATTGCCGCAGAAGCGGATCATGTCGTGGATGGTGTCGCCGCTCTCCACGTGGCCGCCGGGCGAATTGATGATCACACGGATCGGCTTGTCGCTGTCGGAAGCCAGGGCGGTGATCTGAGCCGTGACCCGCTCGGCCAGGCGCATGTCGATCTCGCCGAACACCAGAACGGTGCGGCTCTTGAACAGCGCGTTCTGGACCGGCCCGGCGGTCATGGGCATGTCGGGCAGGCGGCCCTTGTCCTCGTCGTCGCCGTCTTCGTCGTCGAGGTAGGAGATCCACTTCAGCATCTTCGGCAGCCTTGTCTGTTCGCCGCGAACGGGCGGCGGCGTTTCGTCCCCCAACAGCTATTGATCCCCGCGGCTTCGGGCAAGTGCGGAGGAGGGTTACTGTGTCGCCGTGACGACGAGGCGCCCATAGAAGTCGATCATCTTCTCCAGATTCTTCAGCGTCATGTGCTCGTTGGTGCCGTGGATCATGGAGATGTCCTTCAGCGACAGCTCCAGCGGCTGGAAGCGGTAGACGTCCTTGGCGACCGGGGTGAGGAACCGGCTATCCGTGCCGGCGGTGACCAGGCTGGGGGCCACGGGCGCATCGGCGACCGCGCCCGCGGTGGCGGCGAGGACCTTCCATCCCCACGAACTGGTCGACGATACCGGCGAGGGATCGTTGGGCTCGGCGTTCCAGGCCAGGGCCACCGGCAGGTCGCCGACCGCCGCCTCGGCGCGCGCCATCACCGTCGTCGAGGTGTCGCCCGGGGCGATGCGGTAGTTGATCCAGGCAGTGGCGTCCTGCGGCAGGACGTTTTCCTTCGGGCTGCCCCGCAGCATGGTCGGCGCGATGGTGGTGTGCATCAGGGCCGCGCCCGTGGGTGTGGCCGCCGTCTGCTGGGTCAGGAGCCCGCCGAACAGCCATTCGTTGGCCACCGCCATGCGCACGACGAACGGCGCGTCGGGCGCGAGCGCCTTGACCATGTCGGCGCCGGGGCCGCGGAAGGCGAGCGGGAACTGGTCGTCGGCGATGGCGACCACCGCCTTTGACAGCGTGACGGCGCCGCCGGAGTCGGCGGGCGGGGCCGACGAGTGGCCGCCCGCGGCCTTGGCCGTCACCCGCAGGGTGCCGTAGCCCTTCTCCGCCGTGCCGATGATCGCGGCCCGGCCCCCGCTGATCGGGTTGTCGCTGATCACCGCCATGCCTTCGTCGAGCACGAACTCGGCCGTGATCCCGCGGGACTTGAGGAAGGCGGCGGCGGATCGTGCGCCCTGGCCGAAGACTTCCTCGTCGCCGCCGGAGACGACCATCACGGTGCGCTTCGGCTGGAAGCCCTGCTTCGCCAGCGTCTCAAGCGCCTCGAAGATGCCGATCAGCGAGCCCTTGTCGTCGATCGCCCCGCGGCCCCAGACCGCGCCGCCTGCGACGGCGCCGGCGAAGGGCGGGTGCGTCCAGTCCTTCTCGGTGCCGGGGGTGACGGGCACCACGTCCTGGTGCGCCATCAGCACGATCGGCGCGAGGGTCTTGTCGGTTCCCGGCCAGGTGTAGACGAGGGTGCGGCTGGCCAGCTCCTCGCGCGCCATGGCGGCGTGGGCGGCCGGATAGCTCGCGGTCAGCAGGTCGTGCAGACGCGTCCATTCGGCGTCGACATCCTCGGCGGGGTCCTGGTGGCGCACGGTCTGGATCTGGATCGCCTGGCTCAGCCGCTGAGCCGCGCCGGCCACGTCGACGGCCATGGGCGGCGCGACCTTGATCCCGGAGACATCGGCCGACGCCGGCGCCTGGAAGGTGAAGGTCCGAACCAGCACCACGGCGGCCAGCACGACGAGCAGGGCCGCGAAGCCCAGGGCCATCCGCCCGACGATCTGCATGGAATGACGTCCCCCTTTCGCGCGATCCTTCACGCTCGCCGATTGAACCGCAAGGCGCAGCCGCCATTTCGCTGAAGTGGCCCGACGCGCCTTCCGCCTGAAGCCAGTTTCGCCGGAAGCGCTCGCGCTGGCCGGCGCCTGGTCGATGCTCCTGGATCTCGCGGTGGCGGCCCTCCTGCTGGGCGTGGCCGTCGCACGCTGGGCGCCGCCGCAGGATCTGCCTTGGACGCCGCTCAGGCTCGACCAGCCGGTCGGCCTCGCGACGGGGATGAAGTTCGCCGTGGCGGCGGGCGATCCTCTGCGGTGTCGGGTCGTCCTGCGCGAGGGTGGGATCCGGTTCGTCGAGGAGCCCGAGCGCACCCGCGGCGCCTGCACGACCCGCGACACCGTACGCCTGCAGGGGCCGACGCTGTCCCCCGCCGCGCCGGTGATGACCTGTCCGCAAGCCCTGGCCTACGCCTTCTGGACGCGGCACGCGGTCCAGCCGGCGGCCCGCGCCGAATTGGGCGAACCGATCATTGGGGTCGAGCACTACGGAACCTATGCCTGCCGCAACATGTATGGCCGGGCCACGGGGATGCGGAGCCAGCACGCCTTCGCCAACGCCCTGGACGTAGCCGCCTTCCGCACCGCGTCAGGCCGTCGGATCGCCGTGGTGAAGGACTTCCGCGTCGCGGGCGCGAACGGCCGGTTCCTGCGCCGCGCCCGCGACGGCGCCTGCCCCTGGTTCCGCGCCGTGCTGAGCCCCGACTACAACGCCGCCCACGCCGATCACCTGCACCTCGACATGGGCCGATTTTCGGCCTGTCGGTAGCTACTTCGGCCGGAACGCCAGCAAGACGTTGCCCTCGGCCTGGCCGAACATGCCGTAGCCCGAGCTGGCCAGCAGCAGGCCGTTGACGCCGACGATGGACACGCTGTCGAAGGCGCCGCCCTTGCCCGGTACGCCGTTCAGGGTGTCGAACGGGCGCAGGGTGTCGAAGCGCCAGAGCTCGGCGCCCGTCTTCCCGTCCAGCGCGAACAGGCGGCCATCCAGGCTGCCCTGCAGCACCGCGCCGTCGATCACCGTGGGCGCGCCCGAGAAGCCATAGACCCGCTCGCAGCGCGGCGCTTTCTTGCCCCGGTCGCCCGCGCAGTCGGCGGTGACGGTGTAGTGCCACTTGATCTCGCCGGTGTTGGCGTCGACCGCGTACATGCCGATCTGCAGCTTGGGATCGAAGTCGGCATGTCCCGGCATCGGCCGGCCGACGTTCGAGATCGGCGCGTAGACCAGGTCATGCTCGAACGCGAGACCCCAGTGGATGCCGCCCATCGGGCCGCCCGAGCCCAGGTCGCGCCGCCAGACCACCTTGCCGGTCTGCGGCTCCAGCGCCCACAGCGTGCCGGACTTCTGGCCCGCGAGCAGGAGGTCCTTCCCGTTCGCCAGCTTCGCCAGGATCACCGAGGCCCCGAAATCCACGTCGCGGAAGACGGTGTCTCCCACGCAGTTCAGCTTGTCCGCCGCCGGCTTGGGGCCGCAGCCGATGGTGAAGATGTCGTTGGCCGTGGCCTGCATGCTCCAGGCCTCGGTCCCATCCTTGAGCCGGATGGCGATCAGGGCGTCGGTGTTGTGGTGAGCCGGCGGAGAGTTGGCCTCGCCGGTGCCGAAGTAGATCAGGCCGCGCTTCTCGTCGACGACGGGCGAGTTCCAGATCGGCGCGCCCGAGGGGCCGAACAGCGGCTTGCCGTCGCCCCTGTCCTGCTTGACCGGCTGGGCGTCGGGCATGGTGTCGTAGCGCCACTGCTGCTCGCCCGTCTTGGGGTCCAGCGAAAGGACGACGCCGTGGTTGTTGCAGCACGAGACCTTGTTGTCGCCCCCGACGCTGATCTCGAACTGCGAGATCGGCACGATGATGCGGTCCTTCAGCACGCGGGGCGTGCCGGTGGTCATCGAGTAGGAATAGACCGCGACGTTCTTTGTCCAGAGCGGCTTGCCGGTGCGGGCGTCGACCACATGGACGGTGGAGTCGAGGCCCGAGAAGGCGAGGACGGGCGTCCCGTCGGCGATGATGCCGTAGCCCGGGCTGGTGCGCAGCGGCGCGCCGCCTGGCGTGTTGTAGACCCACTTCACGCAGGGCTTGGCCGGATCGCTGACGTCGAAGGCGTACATGGCGCCGGCCTCGGCGACCGGCAGGAATACGCTCTTGCCGACCACGGCCGGCTGAGCCCGCATCATGGTCACGTCCGGGAAGCCGATGGCCCAGGCCAGGCCGAGCTTGCCCATGGCGGTGCGCGACAGCCCGGTCTGCTTCGCCGAGAGCGTGCGCGTGTTCCGCTCGTCGAAGCCGAAGGTGGTGATGGTGGGCGCGACCTTCTGGTCGAGCGCGAGGCGCCCGCCGGTGCAGGCCATGGCCTTGCTCCAGGTCTCGGCGACCTTAGTGGACTTGCCCGTCAGGTAGCTGATGAGCTGGCCGCGGGTCTCGTCGGTGAGCCCGGCGCCCTGCGCCTGCATCTTGCCCTGGGTCAGGGCGTAGTTGAGCGTCTGGTAGCTCATGGCTTCCAGGTTTGCCTTCGACGGCGACCGGCTGGTCTCGGGATTGTCGTGACAGGCGGCGCATTGCAGACGGTAGATCGCCTGGCCGGGGTGCGGCAGCGCATTGGCCGGCTGCACCTGCTGTTGCTGGGCCTCGGCTCCACCCACCAACATGAACGCCACGGCCATCGCCGCGGCCGCCACAACGCCCACCCGCTTCATGACACTTCCCCCAGGACGCGCCGCAGGCTCTCCGCGGCCCACGTACGCTTTCGAAGATACGGAATCCTGGCGCGGCGTCCACCTTGACCGAGGGGCAACCGCCGTCGCAAATGGCGCGCAACTTTAAACGATCGTTTGGAAGGAGCGCCCGATGGGCCAAGTTCTCGAAGCCCCTGCCGTGAGCGTCAACGGCCTGTTCGACCTGACCGGCAAGGTGGCGGTGATCACGGGCTCGTCGCGGGGCATCGGGCGCGCCATCGCCGAGCGCATGGCCCAGCAGGGCGCCAAGGTCGTGATCAGCTCGCGCAAGGCCGGCCCTTGCGAGGAGGTCGCCGCGATCATCAACGAACGTAGCCCCGGCCATGCCATCGCCGTGCCGGCCAACATCTCGTCGAAGGACGACCTTCAGCGGCTGATGGACGAGACCCGCAAGGCGTTCGGCAAGATCGACATCCTGGTCTGCAACGCGGCGTCCAACCCCTACTACGGCAGCCAATTGGAGATCACCGACGAGGCGTTCTCGAAGATCCTGGCCAACAACATCATCGCCAACAACTGGATGATCCAGATGGTGGCGCCTGAGATGAAGGAACGGAAGGACGGGGCGATCATCGTGATCTCGTCCATCGGGGGCCTGCGCGGCACCGAGGTGATCGGCGCCTACGCCATCTCCAAGGCGGCCGACATGCAGCTCGCCCGCAACCTTGCCAAGGAGCTCGGCCCCTACAACGTGCGCATCAACTGCGTGGCGCCAGGCCTGGTGAAGACCGATTTCGCCAAGGCCCTGTGGGACAATCCGGCCGGCGAGGAGCGCGCCAGCAGCGGCACCCCGCTCCGCCGCCTGGGCGAGCCCGACGACCTGGCCGGGGCTGCCATCTACCTGGCCTCGCGGGCCGGAGCGTGGACCACGGGACAGGTCATCGTGGTGGACGGCGGCTCGACCTGCTGACGGCTGTGGAGGTTTCCTTCGAACCCTCCGCACCGGACGACCTGGAGCGCCTGACCGAGCTCAAGCTCCAGGTCATGAACCCGCAGCTTGAGCGGATCGGGAGACTCGATCCGATCCGCTCGGCCGCACGCTTCGTCCGGGAGTTCCGGCCCGGCGTGACGCGCCGGATACTGGCGGACGGCGCCTTCGCCGGTTGTGTCACCGTCTATCCAGATGGCGACGCCTGGACGATCGAGCACTTCTACCTGCGGCCCGAGCTCCAGGGCCGCGGCCTGGGCGGTGCGGTGCCCAGCCGGCTGCTGGCCGAGGCCGACGCCGCGGGCGTGGCGGTGCGGCTGAGCGTGCTTGTGGAGAGCGACGCCAACCGCTTCTATCCGCGCCACGGCTTCGCCGAGACCCACCGCAAGGCGTTCGACGTCTACTACCGTCGCGAGCCCGCCTAGACCTTCACCACCATCTCCAGGCCGTTGTCGAACGGTAGGGTCATGGCGCGCAGGCCGTTCTTCGGATCGGCGATGAAGTCGAAGAAGTGGCGGTAGGGCTGACGGAACTGGGTGGTGTTGTCGGCGACGACGACGGCGCCCGGCCGCAGGCGGGGCGCGATCAGCTCCAGGGCGGGCCGGGCCATCTCGGTCCAGATATCCATCAGCACGAAGTCGACTGGCCCTTCGATCACCTTGAGCGTCTCGCGCAGGTCGCCCTCGCGCAGGTCGATGTAGTCGCCGAGGCCCGCCGCCGCGAAGTTGGCGCGGGCCTGCGCGGCCTTGGCGGGTTCGTACTCGGTGCCGATCACCACGCCCCCGCCGTTCGCCCGGACAGCGTCGGCCAGGTAGAGCGTCGAGACGCCGAAGCTGGTGCCGACCTCGACCACGCGCTTCGCCCGAAGGGCGCGACACATCATGTGGCAGAACTCGGCCTTGATCGGCTCCAGCGCCACCATCTTGTCGGCCATGAACCGGTTGGCGTCGTCGTCCAGGGCGTCCCAGCTAAGATCGCCCGTCTGCGCCCGCTGCATGAAATAGCCGATGGTCGCGGGCTCCTGCGCCGCGCTTTGCGCCTGCAGGTCGTTCACGCGCGCCTGCAGCGCGGGATCGGAGAGCACACTCATCTCCAGGTCTCGCGCTCGTACTGCATGGCCCCCGCGACGTTGCCTTCGGTGTCGCGGAAGAAGGTGAGTTCGCCGACCCCTTCGATGCGGAACGGCGGCATGAGGATGGTCCCGCCGGCAGCCTCGATGGCGGCGACGGTGGCGGCGATGTCGTCGACGCCGAAGGTGATCTCCATCCCTGGCATCCGCTGGCCGCCGACGTGGCGACGACCCTGCAGCGCGGCCATGTGGCCTGCGCCGGTGGTGCGGCTCTGGTAGAAGCCGGGCGGGCCCCACGGGGTGAAGGTCCAGCCGAAGACGTCCTCGTAGAACCGCCGGGCGCGGGGTACGTCGTCGGCGTTGATCGCGAAATGGCGCAGCGTGGCGGGCATGTCGGCCTCCTGTCGCCGAACACTGTGCGGCTTCGCGGCGCGGCGCACTTGCGCTAGTCTGACGAATTATGTCGCCAGTGCGCCAGAATGCCCGGGACGTGGACGGCTACCCGGTGCGGGGCTTGGCGGTGACCTATCGCGACGGCATGAGGCTGGACCGGCACACCCATCCCTGGGCCCAGCTGGTCTACGCGGCGAGCGGGACGATGCGCGTGGCGACGCCGGACTCGACCTGGCTAGCGCCGCCCACGCGGGCGATCTGGGTGCCCGGCGGTGTGCCGCACGAGATCGAGATGCGCGGGACGGTCGCGATGCGCACGCTCTACCTCGCCACCGACGACGCGCGCCTGGGAGCCTGTCGGGCCATCGAGGTGGTTCCGCTGCTCAAGGAGCTGATCCTGCACGTGGTGCGGCTGGGCATGCTGGACGTCGACGACGTGGGGCAGGCCCGGGTGGAAGGTCTGCTGCTGGACCTGCTGTCCGAAGCCGAGACCGTGCCTTTCCAGTTGCCGCTGCCGGCCGACCGGCGGGCCCGCGCGTTCGCCGAGCGGCTGCTGGCCGAGCCGGGCGCCGAGGCCTCGCTGGTGGAGTTGGCGCGGACGGCGGGGGCCTCGCTGCGCACGTTGCAGCGGCTGTTCCTGGCCGAGACGGGCCTTTCGCTCGAAGCCTGGCGGGGGCGGGCGCGGATGCAGCAGGCGGTGGTGTCGCTCAGCAACGGGGCGTCCGTGACCTCGGCTGCGCTGGATGCTGGATACCAGAGCCCGTCGGCCTTCATCGCGGCGTTCAAGCGCGCCTTCGGCGTTACGCCGGCGCGGTGGCGGGCGCGGCCTTGAGCGAAAGGTCCCGCGCCGTGGCCAGCCTCGCCACGCCCTCGTCCAGCGTGGCGTCGGCCTTGGAGAAGCAGAGGCGCACGATGGTGGTCACCGGATCCGCCTCGTAGAAGGCCGAGACGGGGATGGCCGCGACGCCGGCCTCCTTCACCGCGCGCAGGCTGAAGTCACGGTCGCCCTCGGCGATCCCCGAACCCGGCAGGTCGATGTTGAGGAAGTAGGTGCCCTGGCTGGGCAGGACCGCGAGGCCCTCGCGCCGCAGCCCCTCGGCCAGGCGGTCGCGCGAGCGCTGCAGACCGGCCGGCATGTCGCGGAACCAGTCGGCCGAGTTCTCCAGGCCCCACGCCACGGCGGCCTGCAGGTTGGGCGGGGTGGTGAAGGTCAGGAACTGGTGCGCGCGCGCCAGGCTGTGGGTGAGGGCGGGCGCCGCGCAGAGGAAGCCCACCTTCCAGCCCGTCAGGCCGAACATCTTGCCCGCGGAGCCGATCTTCACGGTGCGCTCACGCATGCCGGGGAAGGCGATCAGCGGCCGGTGGCGGCGGCCATCGAACACCACCTGCTCCCAGACCTCGTCGCAGACGGCGACGGCGTCGTGGGCGACGCAGAACTCGGCGAGCAGCGCCAGGTCCTCGTCGGGCAGGACCACGCCCGTCGGATTGATCGGGTTGTTGAGGACGACGAGCCGCGTGCGCGGAGTGAAGGCCGCCTGCAGCATCTCGCGGGTGAAGCGCCAGTGCGGCGGCTCCAGTCGCACCAGTTTCGGCACGCCGCCGGCGCGGCGGATCAGCGGCGGATAGGCGTCGTAGAACGGCTGGAAGACCACCACCTCGTCGCCCGGCTCGATCAGGGCGAGGAAGCTGGCGGCCAGCGCCTCGGTGGCCCCCGAGGTGACGGTCACCTCGCTGGCCCAATCGAGGTCCAGGCCCTGGCTGCGGCCGTAGTGGCCCGCCACCGCCTGCCGCAGTTCGGGCAGGCCGGCCATCGGCGGATACTGATTGTAGCCGTTGAGCACCGCGTCGGCGGCCTTGGCGCGCACGGCCTCGGGGCCAGGGTCGTCGGGGAAACCCTGCCCCAGGTTCACCGCCCCGTGGGCACGCGCCAGGCCGGACATCTCCTCGAAGACGGTGGTGGGGAGGCTTGAAAAAATCGCGTTGGGCATCACGTGGAATTTGGCCGCAGACTGCGCCGAAGACCACCCCGGGAGGCGTCCATGGAGATCGTCGAGTTCCAGCCGCACCATGCGGAGGCCTTTCACCGGCTGAACGAGGCCTGGATCTCCAAATATTTCGTCATCGAGGCCAAGGACCTCGAGGTGCTGACCGATCCGCAGGGCAAGATCGTCGACAAGGGCGGGCGGGTGTTCATGGCGCTGAAGGACGGCGTGGCGGTCGGGTGTGTCGCCCTGCTCAAGATGGCCGACGGTGGGTTCGAGGTGGCCAAGATGACGGTCTCCGAGGACCTGCGCGGCTCGGGCCTGGGGCGGCTCCTGATGCAGCGTTGCATCGACGCCGGCGCCGAGATGGGCGCCACCCGGCTCTACCTGGAGACCAACTCCAGCCTGGGCCCCGCGCTGGGGCTCTATCGCGCCATGGGCTTCCGCGACCTCGCGCCCGTGGAGACGCCCTATGCTCGCGCCGACGTGTTCATGGATCGCCCCTACTGACCTCGCTTCTCTAGTTGCGAACGACTCGCAATAGCAATAGCGTCACGCGGACTTCCCCCCGAGTCCCGCGAGTTCCGCCATGCATGACCTCAAGCCCCGCGAAGACCTGCTCCACGGCGAGCGCCTGCTGATCCGCACCGTGCGGCTGCTAGCGCTGGCGACCCCCTGCCATAGCCTGCGCGCGCATTTCGAGGCGGCGTGCGGCGACGCGGGGCAATCGGCGTATCGGATGCTGGAGGCCTTCGTGCAGCAGTTGGGCGCGCGCGGCCGGCGGCGGCTGACGTTGTCGATCCCAGCCGACCCTCGGCTGACCGACGACGAGGCGCTGATCCTCGACGCCTTCGGTTGCGCCCAGGCGGAAGACTATCGCTCATTGGACGAGCGCCTGACGGGCCTGCTGGGCGCGGAGCCTCCGTTTCCGCTGGGTGCGGCGGCGTGCGTGGTGGCCGAGACGCTGGGGATGAACGGGTTGATGCTGCGCGCCCTGCCGGCGCCGAGCAGCTTCATCCCGTCGTCCTGGGTGGACCGGGACGCCTGCCGGATGGCGGCGGAGTAGCTATTTGCGGTCGCGGGCGAAGCGCAGGATCGCGCCGCTGCGGTCGTCGGCGACCCATATCGCGCCGTCGGCGGCGACAGCCATGCCGACGGGCGCGCCAGCGGGACGGCGGCCCTTCACGGCTTGCCAATCGGGCGTGAGGTCGACCGGCTTCGTGGCCTTCGGCAGGCCAGCGGCGTCGAGTTCGTAGGCCAGCACGCGCGAACCGGTGGGCCGATAGCCGTGCAGGCTGACGAGCAGCCTGCCGGTCAGCTCCGGAAACATCGCGCCGCGGTATTCGATCAGGTCCAGTGGTGCGCCATGGGGCGCCATCAGGACCTGCGGCTTGGCATAGGCGGCGCAGGAGACCTTCTTCGCCTTCCAGGCCGGCGCCGGTTGGCCGAGCCCCATGCAGTAGGGCCAGCCATAGTTCGCACCCTTGCGGATGACGTTCAGCTCCTCGGGCGGCCAGTTCGGATCCGCGACGTCGATGCTGTTCTCGGCCTGCAGGATGGTCCCGGCGCGGGTGCGGATGAGGGCAAGCGAGTTGCGTAGGCCTCGGGCGTAGACCTCGGGCTCGGCGGCCCATTTACCCGGACCCTGGGCCGCGAAGCGCCACAGCGCGGCCTGCTTCTCGGCCTCGGCGCACCGGGCCTGGCCGGTCTTGGGCGGGCACTGGTCGGAGGGCGCGCCGACGTTGACGATCAGACTGCCGTCGGCGTCGAAGATGAAGGCCGACAGCGGGTGGCGGTTCGCGTGCAGCCGATTGTCGGGCAGGCCGGTGAGGACGGGCGTCAGGGTAGCCTGCGGGTCGGTGGCGTCGGGATCGAAACGGCTGATCCGGCTCATCTCGCCGAGGTAGACCTTGCCGTCCGGGCCGACCGCCAGGGTGTGGGGCAGGTCGAGCTTCGTCAGGACGCGCTTGAGCTCGGGCTCGCCGCCGGGCTTCGGCGTCAGCCGCCAGACCGTGCCGCGACCGGCGTCCCAGGTCCCCAGGTCGACGACCAGCCAGTCGCCGTTTGCGAGCGGCAACAGGGTGCGCGGCAGGTGGATCGTGCGCTTCGAGGGCGGCAGGCCGGCGGGCGGCGGGGCCAGTACGATGCCCGCGCACAGGCCCTTCAGCGTGCCGATCTGGGCGCGGGGATAGCCGTCGCAGGTGCGCGCGTCGCGGGCGTAGCCCCACCGCGGCAGGGTTTGCGTCTGGGCGGCGCCAGCGACGAGCGCCAGCACGAGGCCGGCGAGCACCCGATGCATGGGGCTAGTGCTGGGTGGCCAGGACCACGCCCAGCAGCACGGCGGTCCAGTGCGCGGCGGCGGCGGCCACCACGTGGCCGTGCCAGATGGCGCGGCAGAACTTCAGCTTCTTGTTCACGTAGAAGATCACGCCGGTCGAATAGAGCACGCCGCCGGTGACCAGCAGGGCCATGGCGTACCAGGCCAGGCTCTCGACCATCGGCTTGAGCGCGACCACAACCAGCCACCCCAGCACGAGGTAGACCACGACCCAGAACTTCCGATCGATGCCGGTGAGGAACAGCTTCCCGAGCGCGCCCAGCGCCGCGATGCTCCACACCGCCGCGGTCATGCCCGGGCCCCACGCCCCGGAGAGGTTCAGCGTGAAGGGTGTGTACGAGCCGGCGATCATCAGGAAGATGCCGGCGTGGTCCAGGCGGCGCAGCACGGGCCGGTACTGGGGCTTGGCGAAGTTGTAGGCCGTCGAGAACGCCAACATGGCGATGACGCCAGCGCCGTAGATCGACACCCCCACCACCTGGCTGATCGAACCCTTCATCACCGCGAGGGTCAGCAGCACGATCCCGCCCACCAGGGCGAGGGTCAGGCCCATGACGTGCACGACGAGGTCGGCGCACTTGGCGGCGGGCGTGGGATAGTGACGGGGCGGGAAGGGTCGTTCGGGCGCGGACATGCGAAACTCCTACGCCCCTACCGTGTCACGCAGAAGGCGGACGCCGTCCAGAGGCGCGTGCGCCCGGCGCGCGTTTTGTCGCGTGCCTACTCGTCCTTCACGCGCTTCTTGCGGAAGCTGGGGTTCAAGACCTTCTTGCGCAGGCGGATCGACTTCGGCGTCACTTCCACCAGCTCGTCTTCCTCGATGTAGGCGATGGCCTGTTCGAGGGTCAGGCGGCGCGGCGGGGTCAGGCGCACGGCCTCGTCCTTGCCCGAGGCTCGGACGTTGGTGAGCTGCTTGGCCTTCATCGGATTGACGTCGAGGTCGTCCGAGCGGCTGTTCTCGCCGATGATCATGCCCTGGTAGGTCTTCTCGCCCGCGCCGACGAACATGGTGCCGCGCTCTTCCAGGTTCCACAGTGCGTAAGCCGCCGTCTCGCCGTCGGAGTTCGAGACCAGCACGCCCTTGCGGCCGGCATCGATCGCGCCCTTGTAGGGCTCGTAGTGGCTGAACACGCGGTTCAGCACGCCCGAGCCGCGGGTGTCGGTCAGGAATTCGCCCTGGTAGCCGATCAGCGAACGCGACGGGCTCATCAGGCTGATGCGCGTCTTGCCCGCGCCCGAGGGGCCCATGTCCTTCAGCTCGGCCTTACGGGCCGACAGCTTCTCGATGACGATGCCGGTGAACTCGTCGTCCACGTCGATCATCACGTCCTCGACGGGCTCCAGCCGCTCGCCGGTCTCGGGGTCCTGCTGGAACACCACGCGCGGACGGCTGATGGAGACCTCGAAGCCCTCGCGGCGCATGCCCTCGATCAGCACGCCCAGCTGGAGTTCGCCGCGGCCGGCGACCTCGAAGGCGTCCTTCTCGGAGGTCTCGGTCACGCGGATGGCGACGTTGGACTCGGCTTCCTTCAGCAGGCGCGCGGCGATCACGCGGCTTTGCACCTTGTCGCCCTCGCGCCCGGCAAGCGGGCTGTCGTTGACCGAGACGGTCATGGAGATGGTCGGCGGGTCGATGGGCTGCGCGGGCAGGGCCTCGACGACCTCCATCGCGCAAAGGGTGTCGGCCACGGTGGCCTTCGACAGGCCCGCGATGGCGACAATGTCGCCGGCCTCGGCGCCGCCGTCGATCGGCTGGCGCTTCAGGCCGCGGAAGGCCAGCACCTTGGTGATGCGGCCGCGCTCGATCTCCTTGCCGTCACGCGAGAGGGCATGGATGGCCATGCCGGGGACGGCCTTGCCGCTCTCAATGCGGCCGGTCAGCAGGCGGCCCAGGAACGGATCGCTTTCGATCAGCACCGACAGCATCTGGAACGGCTCGTCCTTGCGCTGCTCGGCCTTCGGCGGCGGCACGTGGTCGACGATCAGGTCGAAGAGCGGGCCCAGGTTGTCGTTGGGCTTGGCCAGGTCCAGCGTGGCCCAGCCGTTCTTGCCCGAGGCGTAGATGTGCGGGAAGTCGAGCTGCTCGTCGGTGGCGCCCATGGCGGCGAACAGGTCGAAGGCGTCGTTCAGCACGCGATCGGGATCGGCGTGCGGGCGGTCCACCTTGTTGAGGCAGAGGATGGGGCGCAGGCCCATCTTGAGCGCCTTGCCCAGCACGAACTTGGTCTGTGGCATGACGCCTTCTTCGGCGTCCACCAGCAGCACGCAGCCGTCCACCATGCCCAGGATCCGCTCCACCTCACCGCCGAAGTCGGCGTGGCCGGGGGTGTCGATGATGTTGATCCGCGTCTCGCCGGCCGCGCCGTTCCAGAGCACGGACGTGCACTTGGCCAGAATGGTGATGCCGCGCTCGCGCTCCTGGTCGTTGGAATCCATGGCCCGCTCGACCGTCGCCTCGTTGGCTCGGAAGACGCCCGACTGGGCCAGGAGCTGGTCGACGAGGGTCGTCTTGCCGTGGTCGACGTGGGCGATGATGGCGATGTTTCGGAGCGACATGGCGCGGGAAGTCTCTTTCAGAAGGCGCGCGCTTGTAGGGGAAGCCGCGGCATCCCGCCAGCCCGTTGTGCGCCGCACATAACGTCAAACGGAAGTGACGTAACGTGATATCCTGATTTTCCTATGAAAACAGGAAATGTTACGGGGTGCGACAGAAAAGTTTATGACGGCCGGCTTGCGTTTTTGTGCGCCGCACACTAGCTTCACCTTACTGGGGCGTCGCTGACGCCTCTGCCCTTCCTGGGCGTTTCCTCCCTATTGAACTGCCGCGCCCGATGGCGCGGCTTTTTTTTGGCCCCTGGACATGGTGGGCCGAGGCCGCGCGAGGGCCCGCTTCGAGCTATTCCGCGACCGTCGCTGGAGCAATCCCGCTCCAGGTTCGTTGCCCAAGTTCCCCGATCGGAAACGCTGGGAGACTGAGGATGCGAGCGATCACGGTTGCGCCGGGAGTGGCCGATTCCGTCGCGTTGGATGAGGCGCCCGAGCCCGACGCGACCGGGGCGCTGCTGGTGGAAGCCGTGGCCCTTGGTGTGTGCGGCACCGATCACGAAATCGTCGCTGGCGCGCGCGGCGCGGCCCCCGACGGCCAGGCGCGTCTTGTGCTGGGTCACGAGTCGCTGGGGCGCGTCCTGTCCGCGCCGGCGGACTGCGGCTTCGCACCGGGCGACGCAGTGGTCGGCATCGTTCGGCGGCCCGACCCGGTTCCCTGCCACGCCTGCGCCGCCGGTGAATGGGACATGTGCGAGAACGGGCTGTACACGGAGCGCGGCATTCAGGGCCGCGACGGCTTCGGCGCCGAGCGGTTTCGGCTCGAACCGGCCTTCGCCGTGAAGGTCGATGCCGCGCTCGGGCTGGCCGCGGTCCTCTTGGAGCCGGCCAGCGTGCTCGCCAAGGCGTGGGACCACCTCGAGCGGATCGGACGGCGCACGGCCAGTTGGTCGCCGCGCCGGGTGTTGGTGACCGGCGCCGGTCCCGTCGGCTTGCTGGCCGGCCTCATGGCCGTACAGCGCGGGTACGAACTGCACGTCTACGACCGCGTGAGGGACGGCCCGAAGCCGGGCCTCGTCCGCGACCTGGGCGGCGCCTATCACAATGGCGACCTCGCCAGCCTCTCCGGGCTGGCGGCGGATATTGTGCTCGAGTGCACCGGCGCGGGGGCCGTGGTGCAGGCCGTGATCTCCAATACGCGCCGCAACGCGATCGTGGCCCTGGCCGGACTGTCGTCGGCGACCAGCCTGCAGGAGCTGGACCTCGCCGCGTTGAACCGGTCGATGGTTCTCGGCAACCGCGTGGTCTTCGGCTCGGTGAACGCCAACCGCAGCCACTACGAGCTGGCCGCCACGGCGCTGGCGAAGGCCGATCCCAAATGGCTCGACCGGCTGATCAGCCGGCGCGTTCCCCTGACCCGCTGGCGTGAGGCCTATGAGCGGCGCTCCGGGGACGTGAAGGTGGTCCTCGATTTCGGCCTGGCCGGCTGATGGCGGGGAAGATCGAGGACTACGCGCTCATCGGCGATTGCGAGAGCGCGGCGCTGGTCGGCCGCGATGGATCGATCGACTGGCTGTGCTGGCCGCGGTTCGACTCCGACGCTTGCTTCGCGGCGTTGCTGGGCGAGCCCGGGAACGGGCGATGGCGGATCGCTCCGGTCGACGAGACCGCCCAGGTGTCGTGGCGCTATCGGCCCGACACGCTTGTGTTGGAGACCACCTACGAGACGGCTGAGGGCGCGGTGCGCGTCATCGACTTCATGCCGCAGCGAGGTGACGACCCCAGCCTCGTTCGCCTGGTGACGGGTCTCCACGGCCGGGTCGACATGCGCGGCGAGTTCATCGTCCGCTTCGGATACGGCGACACGGTGCCGTGGGTCACCCATCTCGAGGACGGCGGGCTGAACGCGATCGCCGGGCCGGATCGAGTGGTCCTGCGCACTCCGGCGGACCTCAGGCCCGAGGGCATGACCACGGTGTCCGCCTTCAACGTGGCGGCGGGCGAGACCGTGCCCTTCGTGCTCAGCTATCGGCTGTCGCACCTTCCCCCGCCGCCGCCCATCGACTCGGCCCAGGCCTTGTCCGACACGGACGCGTTCTGGCGCGGCTGGAGCGGCCGGGGTGACGTCTCGGGTCCGTACGACGAGGCGATCCGCCGTTCCCTCATCACCCTCAAGGCCCTGACCCACGCACCAACCGGCGGTGTCGTCGCCGCCGCGACGACCTCGCTGCCGGAACGGTTCGGCGGCCAGCGCAACTGGGACTACCGGTTCTGCTGGGTGCGCGACGCCACGCTCACGCTCCTCGCCCTGATGAACGCCGGCTATCTCGAGGAGGCCTCCGCCTGGCGCGAGTGGCTGCTAAGGGCCGTCGCCGGCAGCCCGGGCCAGATGCAGATCATGTACGGCCTCGGAGGTGAGCGGCGCCTGACCGAGTGGACCGTTCCCTGGCTGGCGGGATACGAGGGGGCGAGCCCCGTCCGCATCGGCAACGCCGCCCACGAGCAGTTCCAGCTGGACGTCTATGGCGAGCTCATGGACGCGCTCTACCAGGCGAGGAAGGGTGGGCTTGCGGATAGCGATCCCACCTGGGCGGTCCAGCGCGTGCTCCTGCAGCACGTGGAAGCGAACTGGGACGAGCCCGACGAAGGCCTGTGGGAGGTCCGCGGCGGCCGTCGTCATTTCACTTTTTCCAAGGTCATGGCCTGGGTGGCGATCGATCGCGCGATCAAGTCGGCCGAGCAGTTCGGGCTGGACGGCGACGTCGAGCGGTGGCGGAGCCTGCGCGCGACGATGCATCGCGACATCTGCGCCCGTGGCTTCGACCCCGGCCGTAACACCTTCACCCAGTCGTATGGCCGGCCCGAGCTCGACGCCAGCCTGCTGCTGCTAGCCGAGGTCGGGTTCCTCGACGCTGAGGACCCCCGGTTCCGGGGGACGGTCGAGGCGGTGGAGCGCGAGCTTCTGCGCGACGGTTTCCTGCTGCGATACGACACGGATGCGGCAGAGGACGGGCTGCCGTCCGGCGAAGGCGCCTTCCTGGCCTGCAGCTTCTGGCTCGTTGATGCGAGGCTGATGGTGGGGCGACGACGCGAGGCTGAGGACCTCTTCGCCCGGCTGCTGGCGGTCCGCAGCGACCTCGGACTTCTGGCCGAAGAGTACGACGCCACCGCCCGGCGGCTCTGCGGCAACTTCCCTCAGGCCTTCTCGCACATCGGGCTGATCAACGCGGCCTTCAACCTCAGTCGCGCGGCCAAGCCGGCCGAGCAACGCTCGGAAAAGCCGACCCCCGCTTCGACCGCCTGACGCTGGCCGTCCGCTAGGTCAGCCCTCGTTCCGCCGCTGCGAGCACCGCCTCGGCGCGGCTCGAGACGTGGAGCTTCTGGTAGATGACCTTCACATAGCCGGCGACGGTCTGGGGTTTCAGGCCGATCTCGCGGGCGGCTTCAGGGCCGGAGAGGCCGCGGGCCAGCAGGGTGAGGACCTCGATCTCGCGGGGGCTCAGGTTCGCATCGTCGCGCGGCCGGGAGGCGGGCGCCATCGGTTGCGGGCGCAGACGTTCCAGCATGCGGCGGGCGATGGAGGGCGACAGCGGCGGCTCGCCGGCGTCGATGCGGCGCAAGCAATCGGCGACCGTGTCGGGATGCTCCTGCTTCAGGACATAGCCCTGGGCGCCGGCCGCCAGGGAGTCGAACAGGTGCACATCGTCGTCGTAGATCGTGGCGACCACGGGCAGTGCGTCGGGGAAGTCCCGGGCGAGTTCGCGAACCAGGTCGGTCCCGGAGCCGTCGGGCAGGCCGAGGTCGACGAGCGCGAGGGTCAGCCGCCACGGCGGGGCGACGGCGTGGCCTTCGAGGATACGCCGCGCCTCCCGGAGGCTGGCGGCGGTGACCTGGGCCATGTTGGGAAAGGCGTCGGCGACCACCTCGGTCAGCCAAGCGCGGGTGTCGGGACGATCCTCCACGATCAGGCACCCCCGTTCGGGGGAGGCTGTCGCGGACGTCGCGGAGCTATCCTCGACCATAAGCTGGGGACCGTCTGTCTCGTTTTTGGCGCAAACGCCAATATCTCATAGTGGCATAGGCCGATGATTCCCCTAAGGTTTGGCGCGTCGCACGCGAAGAGCGTGCGCCTGGGGGGCGAGTTCCGCCGATGAGCGAGGGCCAGTTGGCGCCCGAGAGCCTGCGCGCTGCGCCGGGCCTGGCCCTGCGCGCGACGCCCATGCGGCTACTCGCCCTGGCGCTGGCGTTCGTGACCCTGGTGATCGCCGGTGTGATCGGCTTTTCCGTCAACCAGCCCTGGCTGGGCGTCGACATGACCTTCGACACCCGCGTGAACGGCGCGGTGGTGGCGTCGGCCACCGGGCCGTCGGCGGCGATCCCGCGCGGAACGGTGATCGTGGCGGTGAGCGGCGGGGGCGACCGGCTGCGGCTGGAGCGCGACGACCTGACCGGCCAGGTGGACGGCAGCTTTGGGCCGTTCGCGGAGTTCCAGCGGTTCATGTCGCGGCAGGGGCGCCTGGCGACGATGATGCGCCAGCCCGAGATGACGCTGACCGACGCCAGGGGCCGGGACTGGACGATCCAGCCGGAGTGGGGGCGGCCGATGTCGTCGCTGGGCGTCGACTTCTGGATCGGCGTGGTGGTGGGGGTCGTCTCATGGCTGATCTCGGCGGCGATCTTCGTGTTCCGGCCGCGGGAGCAGAGCGCCCGCTATATGCTGTTGAGCGGCTTTGCGATGCTGTTCTGCGCCCCGATGGGCGTGATGTATTCCGCGCGCGAACTGGCTCTTCCGGAGACGGCGTTCTACCTGATCAACGGGGTCAACTTCCTGGGCGGCAGCCTGTTCAGCGCCGCGGTGCTGGCGCTGCTGTTCTACTACCCGCGGCGGTTGGCGCCGGCCTGGGTGGGCTGGGCCGTCGTGGGGGCGTTCCTGGCCTGGTACGTGGCCCAGGCGTTGGGCTGGTTCCCCGATCTGACCTTCGCCCGGCGCTTCCTCAGCCTGTGCGGCCTGGCGGCCTCGTTCGTGTTGGGCGCGATCCACTGGCGGCTGACCCGCCGGGACCCGATCGCGCGCGCGGCCCTGAGCTGGTTCCTGCTGTCGTGGGTGGTGGTGGCCACGGCGTTCGCGGCCATCGTGCTGGCCCCGCAGATGTTCGGCGTCGATACCTCGGCGGTGGAGCCCTACGGCTTCCTGCTGTTCCTGCTGATCTACGGCGGACTGGCGGTGGGCATCATGCGCTACCGGCTGTTCGAGCTGGGGGAGTGGTGGGGCCGGATCATGGCCTGGACGCTGGGCCTTATGCTGCTGGCGGCGCTGGACATGCTGTTCCTGGCGGGCCTGCAGCTGTCTGGCGAGCTCAGCCTGTCGCTGGCGTTGCTGATCTGCGGCCTGGTGTGGCTGCCTATGCGGGGGTGGATCGCCGAGCGGGTGCTGCGACGGCGCGAGACCGACGACCGGGCGCTCTTCGAGGGCGTGGTGCAGATCGGCCTGACCAAGTCGCCGAGCGAGCAACTGGGGCAGTGGGTGGCGGTGCTGCGGCGCCGGTTCGATCCGCTGCGGCTGGACGTGGGCGAGGGCGGGGCGCGGGCGCGGCTTGAGGCCGACGGCCTGGCGCTGGTGACGCCCGCCCTGCACGGCCTGCCGGCGCTGCGGCTGGAGTACGCCCGTGGCGGCCGGGCGCTGTTCTCGCCGGCCGACGTGGCCCAGGCCGACGCCCTGGCCGACATGCTGCGCTTCGTCTTCGACAGCCGCGACGGCTATGAGCGCGGCGTGGTCATGGAGCGCAAGCGGATCGCCGGCGACATCCACGACAACCTGGGCGCCAGCCTGCTCAGCGCCCTGCACAGCCGAGACGGCGAGCGCAAGGACCGCTACATTCGCGAGACCCTAGCCGACCTGCGCAGCATCGTCACCGAGCCCACCGGGCCCGAAGCGGGCCTGGCCGAGACGCTGGCCGGTGCGCGCAAAGAGATGGCCGAGCGGCTGCAGGCCCGCGGGGTGACGCTGGAGTGGCCGCCCTCCGCCGCGCCGGAGCATGGGGTGAATTCCAAGGTGGCCCAGGCGCTGCGCGCCATGTTGCGCGAGATCACCAACAACATCGTCAAGCACGCCCGCGCGGCGACCGTGCGGGTGGCCCTGGGCCGCGAGGACGACGGCCTGGTGCTGACGGTGGAGGACGATGGCGTGGGGTTCGATCCCGCGACGGTCACGCCCGGCGCCGGCCTGGGCGGGCTCAGCGAACGGGCGGCGCGGCACGGCGGGGTGGTGGACTGGTCGCGTGGGCCGGCAGGGCGCGGCATGCGGGTGACGGTGCGCCTGCCGCTGACGGCCTGACCCTCAGGCCGCTCCGAGGGCCGACCAGTCGGCGGACGCCAGGGTCTTGGTCAGCTGCTCGACGTGCGCCCGCAGCCTCTCGAAGCCGGAGGTGGGCGAGAGCGTGGCCTCGTCGAGGTAGAGCGCGCGGTTGATCTCGATCTGCAGGGCGTGGGCCCGGCGATGCGGTTGGCCGTAGTGTTCGGTGGTGTAGCCGCCGGCGTAGGGCGTGTTGCGGGTGACCCGGTACCCCATCGCCTCCAGCTCGCGCTCCACCCGGGTGGGCAGGACGCCCGCGCAGGCGGCGCCGAACCGGTCGCCAAGGACGATGTCGCAAGGCCGCTCGCGCCCGGCCGCCTTTGCCGCCGCCGCCGGCATGGAGTGCCAGTCGACCAGGATGGCGAAGCCGTGCGCGGCCTGGGCCTCGGCCAGCAGGCCGGCCAACGCTTCGTGGTAGGGCCGATGCGCGCCCTCGATGCGCCTCCGCGCCTCGGCGAAGGTGAGCTTGCGGCGGTAGATCTCCTGGCCCTCGGAGACGACGCGGGCGATGGCGCCCAGGCCGGCGGCCACGCGCGCGGTGCGGGCGCGGGCGAACTCGGGCAGCGGGTCCGAGAACATCTGCGGGTCCAGCTCGAACGGCTCGCGGTTCAGGTCGATGTAGGCGCGGGCGAAGCTGGCGGTGATCACGGCGGCCCCGTGGCCGGGCGCAGCGGCGATCAGGTCGTCGACGAAGGCGTCCTCGGAACGGCGGATCGACACGGCGTCAAGCGCGGCCGCCGACATCATGTCCTCTGGGTAGAGACGTCCCGAATGCGGCGAGGCGAACACCAGCGGCGTGGGCGGCGCACCCTCCGGCCCCGCCCGGCGCACCTCGAACGCGGATCCGATCGGAAGCGTCTCGGCCTGGGGGAGCGGTTCGAGGGCGTTCATCGCCCGCATAGAACGCCGTACCGGCCCCAACCGTCAAAGGCTTCGGGCGTCAAAGCCCTTCCTTCATGGCGCCTTTACCCTTCGCTGGGTATTGTAGGCGATCCAGCGACCCATAATGCCGATGTCACGCATCCTCCTTGCCGAAGACGACGACTCCCTCCGGGGCTTCCTGGCCAGAGCGCTCGAGCGCGCCGGCCACGAGGTGACCGCCTGCGCCGATGGCGAAGAGGCGGTGACCTTCCTGGACGAACCATGGGACCTGCTGCTGACCGACATCGTCATGCCGGGCCTCGACGGGATCGAGGTGGCCCGCCAGGCCGCCGCGAAGCATCCGGGCCTGCGGATCATGTTCATCACCGGCTTCGCCGCAGTGGCCCTGGCCGCCGGCGAGAAGGCGCCAGCCGGTGCAAAGGTGCTGAGCAAGCCCATCCACCTGCGCGAGATCGTCTCCGAGGTGGAGCGGATGATCGCCGCGTAAAAAGGCCGCTCAGGCCCCGCTTGCTAAGGCCGGGGCCGATCTGTATATCCCCGCCTTCCCGAAGGTACGGACGTGTAGCTCAGCGGGAGAGCACCTCGTTGACATCGAGGGGGTCACAGGTTCAATCCCTGTCACGTCCACCATCCTTTCCTTCGAAAATTCAGACGTTTCCACGCTGACGCGGCATGGTCTCCGGATGCGCGGCTGAATCGTCGGGCCTCCGTCCGCCGCGCCCGTCCGGGGGCGACTCGCCTCTAGCGCGAACAAGCTTGGCCTGATCCGGACAAAAGGTTAACGACGTCTTCACGGCCATATCGGCCACCCATACGGGGATGGGGCGTTTATCATGATCAAGCAGATCGCCTTCGCGGCGATGTCACTTGCGTTGGCCGCTGCGGCGCCGGCGCGCGCCGAGGACTGGGAGCTCGTCGACTTCAACGGCGGTGAGGTGTGGGGGGCAGAGTGGACCTCCGCCACGAAACTCACCTGGGGCCTGGACGGCGTCGACGCCTGGTACCGGATCTATTTCGACGGCTACGACGAGAGCTATCAGAGCGGCAACACCGTCCTGCCGGGCCTGGCGTCCACCGTCCTCTACAAGCTGACGGACATCAGCGCCGACAAGAAGTCGTGGACGTTCGACTATATGGTCGAGAACGTCTCGGACCAGTGGGTCACCGAGTCCCAGGTCTCCGAGATCGCCTTCGACGTGAAGGGCCAGAAGAGCGGCACCACCAAGCAGTTCAACGGCGCCACGATCATCGACGGCGTGTACCGCACTGTCGGCAACGGCGACTTCGATCCCACGAACAATTACCTGATCGACGACGACTTCGACGTCTGCCTGACCACCAAGGGCTCGTTCGGCCGGTCCCAGGCGACCAACACATCGAGCAACTGCGATCCGGGTTCGAACGTGGGCCCGCAGCTCGGCAACTCGTCGGAAGGCACCTTCAAGCTGACCTTCAAGTACGGCATCGACTCGCTGAGCCTCTACAATCCGATCGTGGCCTACGACAACGTCGAGTACGACGTGCCCACGCTCAAGACGACCAAGGGCGGCAGCTACTACTACGGCCACCAGCACTACAGCGGGTGCGGACATAGCAGCGGCGCCGCCTATGGCACGCCGGAGGCCTATGTGCCCGAGCCCTCGACCTGGGCGCTGATGCTGATGGGCTTCGGCGGCGCCGGCGCCCTGGTCCGCGCGCGTCGCCGCGTAGCGGCCTGACGCCTCCGATCTGCCCGGACAAGACGATGAGGCCGCCGGCGTCGCCGGCGGCCTTTTTCGTCAGAACAGGCCCGCGGCCAGGTTGATGGTCAGGGCCAGGATCAGGGTGTTGAAGACGAAGGCGACGAGGCTGTGCAGGGTGCCGAGCCGGCGCAGCCCCTTGTTGGTGAAGGCGATATCGGCGGTCTGGGCCGCGACGCCGATCACGATCGAGAAGTGCAGGAAGTCCCAGTAGTCCGGCTCGTCGCCGCCGGGGAACGCCAAGCCGCCCGTGTCCTCTCCGCTCTCGGGATCCGCTGCATAGAATTCGTGGGCGTAGTGCAGCGCGAACACCAGCTGCATCACGAACCACGACGCGGCGACGGTGCCGATCGCCGCGGCGATCCGTACGGCCTTCTCGAGGTCGCGGGCGTGCTGGGCCAGCGAAAGTTCGAGGCCGGCAGCGGCCAGGCTGACGCCACAGGCGGCCAACAGCATCAGGAGGATGATCGCCTGACCCTGGTCCTGCTGGGCGGCGCGAGTGCGGATGTCGGCGGGGCCGCGGCCGGCGAGCGCCGGGAGGGTCAGGGCGAGGTAGAGCAGGCAGAACGCGTTCCAGCCGGCGATCGTGCAGGAGGAAGGGCGCAACTGCGGGGCCAGCAGCGCGCAGGCCACGCCGACCGCCAGGCCGGCGGCGAGCGCCAGCACCAGTTTCGGCCGCGCGGAGAAGGCGCCGACGCCCATGCGCCAGCGGCGGGTCCGGCGGGCTGGCCCTGAGCTCATCGGCGCGGCATCTCCAGCACGAGCCGGTTGCGGCCGGCGCGGCGGCCATAGGCTGCCACCCGGCTCCAGGCGCGCATCAGTTCGAGCCCGGCGCCGCCGCCGCGATCCGGGTTGGGTCCGTCGAAGACCGCGGTGCGCGGATCGAAGGCCTGGCCGGCGTCGGTGACGGTGATCCGGACCAGGCCCGGTCGCAAGGCCAGACGCAGCCCGATGCGGCTACCGATCGGCGGCGCGCCGTGCTCGACGACGTTGGCCACCCACTCCTCGGCGACGATCGCCAGGCGCTCGGCGTCGTCGCGCGAAAGGCCAGCCAGCTGGACGAAGCCCCGCACGACGGCCAGAGCACGCCCGACCGCGCCCCGATCGGCGGGAAGGCGCGCGTGGACGACGGGAGGGGATTGGGCAAGGGCCGAGAGCTGGGCTATGACAGAACCGTGTTTCAGGGAGGCGCGGATGCGCAGGAGTCGGGTCGCAGGATTGCTGATGGTCGCGGCGCTGTCGACGCCGAGCTTGGCCGCGGCCGAGATCGGTCGGATCAAGACCGTCACCGGGGCTGCCTCTGTCGTGCGCGGCAAGGCGGTGACGCCGGCCACCCCAGGCTACCAACTCCTGGTCAGCGACGTGCTCACCACGGGCGGCAACGGCCGCATCGGCATCACCTTCGTCGACAACAGCCGCTTCTCGGTGGGCCCGAACAGCCGGATCGCGCTGAGCCAGTTCGAGTTCGACGACACCACCCACAAAGGCAAGTCGCTCACCACCGTCGAGCGGGGCGCGCTGGGCGTCGTCTCCGGGCAGATCGCCAAGGAGAACAAGGACGCCATGAAGGTGCGCACGCCCACCTCGCTGCTGGCCGCCCGCGGCACCACCTTCGTGGTGGAGGTGAAGTGAGGCTGCTTCCGGCGCTCGCGGTGGCGGGCCTTCTCGCGGGTTGCGCCACGGCGGACGTGACCCTGTTGAACGACGCCGGCACGGACAAGTCGGGCCAGGTGGCCGTGCTGGACCCGAAGACGGGAAAGGAGATCGGCGCCCTGACCGCCGGCGACACCCGGGCGCGCGTGGGCGGCAAGTCGATCAAGCCGAAGGCGGTGAAGGCCGGCTTCTGGGCCAACCTGATGAGCTGGACGCCCTTCGCGCCGCGCGTCTACGTCATGTACTTCATGGAAGGCACCACGGACCTGACGCCAGAGTCGCTGCCGATCCTGGACGCCCTGCGCGCCGCGGCCAAGCCGGACTCCGAAATCCAGATCACCGGCCACACCGACACCACGGGCGCTGAGGAGGTGAACGACAAGCTCTCGCTTGAGCGGGCGGTCGAGATCCGCGCCGCGCTGGTGAAGCAGGGCCTACCGTTCGAAAACGCCAAGGTCACGGGCCGCGGCGAGCGCGAGCTGCGGGTTCCGACCGAGGACAATGTCAGCGAGCCGGCCAACCGCCGAGTGGAAGTTATCCTTCGGTAGGCGGGGCTATTCCGGAATGCGCGTGAGCTGCGTGTAGGCGATCCGCCATCGCCCGTCCCGATTCGCCCAGAAATGGGCGATGCGCAGCCGCCGGGTCTGATGGCGCCCCTCCTGGGTCCATCCGAGCTCGAAGGCCCATGCCGTCAGGGCCGCATCTCCGTGTGCTTCGTAGACCAGGGGCTCGACCTCGTAGGGGTCGATCTTGAAGCCCGGCACGGCGAAGTCGGCGAGGTAGGACGCCTTGTCCTGGACGCTCCCGTCGGAATTCACCAGCGTGTAGTCCTCGCTCACCAGGGCGGAGAGGGTCGCGACGTCATTCCGAACCGTCGCTTGGTTGTACGCGTCGAGTGCGCGGACGAGTTCGCCTGGCAGCGGACGAAGCTGCGGGGGGCTCGCCGGGGCCGAGGCTGTCGGCCAGGCCAGCGCCAGGGCTGTGATGATCGCGACCATTGCGGCCGCCTTTCGATGGATGCGGATATCTGCGGTCATGTCGCGTCCCAAAGAGCCACCGTCGCCGAGCGGGGGCGGGCCAGGCAAGAAGGCACCCGCCGGTAACGGCTCCCTGCAGACGTCTCTGAGGTCGCGTCGCTACGCGGCCCGCAGCCGCACCGCCATGACGGTCAGGTCGTCGCTGGGTTCGCCGCCGGCTTCGAAGGCGCGGACCTGGTCGATCAGACCGTCGACGAGGCCGGTGAGGGTGGGGGCCTTCGAGGCCTCGCTGAGGGCGGCGAAGACCTGTTCGCGGCGGAACAGGGCGCCGTCGGGCGCCTGGGCTTCCGATAGGCCGTCGGTGAAGGCGACCAGGGTCTCGCCGGGCGCCAGGCGATGGACCTCTTCGGGATAGGGGAAGGTCTCGTCGACGCAGAGCGGCGGGCCGCCGTCCAGCTTCAGCTCGCGTACCGCACCTTGAGCGTCGACCACCAGCGGGTTCTCGTGGCCGGCGCAGCAGAGGACCAGGCGGCCGTCGCGAGGGTCGAGAACGCCCACCAGCAGCGAGACGGCCATGGCCTGACGATTGTCGCGGGAGAGCTCGCGGTTGATCTCGCCGACGGCGGCGGCAAGCCCGGTGTTGGGTCGCATCAGCAGGCTGCGCGACAGCGCCTTGGACAAGGCCATGAACAGTGACGCCGGCACGCCCTTGCCGGTGACGTCGCCCACCAGGAAGCAGACCCGCCCGTCGTCGAACAGGAAGGCGTCGTAGAGGTCGCCGCCCACGGTCTTGGCGGACTGCAGCACCGCGTCGAGTTCGACGGCGGGCGAGATGCGGGGCAGCTCGGCGCGGGGCAGCAGCATGCCGGACTGGATTTCGCTGGCGGCGGCCAGCTCGCCCGAGATGCGCGCGGCGCTGACCCGCTCGTCCTCCAGCGCGCCGCGCAGGCGTCGCTGCACGCGCCGGCCCTCGACGAACAGCAGCACCACCATGACGGCCGAGTTGGCGGCGCCGGGGGCGAGCATGGGGTAGGGGTCGAGCAGCAGGTTGTTCTGGAACGCCCACCAGCTGGCCCCGAACGCCAGGGCGATCTCGACGGCGGCGCCGACGATCACCGGCCCCATCGGCGCGCGGGGCACGCCCAGGAACGAGACCAGGACGAGGGTCAGGCCGATGCCCCACTCCACCGGCGCCGCCCAGCCCGGGCGGCGCAGCGCCGTGCCACGCAGGATGGAGTCGACCGCCTGGGCCTGGACATAGACGCCGTAGATGGCCTTGGCGCGGGGCGTGCTGGTGACGTCGGAGGTGCCGGCGCTGGCCAGGCCGATCAGCACGATCTGGTCCTTGAACTGGTCGGGCCTGTGTCCTTGGCGCAGCACGTCGACGGCTGACGTCGTCTGGGTCTTCCGCCAGTCGCCGAACCGCAGCAACAGCTGGCCATCGGGACCGGCCGCCACGCGGTGGTCCCCCACCTTGACGGCGAACAGTCGGCCGCCACGGGTCTCAAGCTGGATCTTGTCCGCCCCCTCGGCGACGCGGACCAGTTCCACGGCGAAGCCGGGCGTGGGATGGCCGGCCGCCTTGGCGAAGAGCGGCACACGTCGGACGAGACCGTCGGCGTCGCGATCGCCGTTGACGAGGCCGTGGCCCAAGGGAGCGCCGTCCAGCAAGGGGATGTTGGACACCACCGAGGGGAAGACCAGCATGTCGTCGGGCAGCCGGCCCTCGATTCGGGCCTCGGGCGGCAGGGGCGGGGCGAGGCCGTCGGTGAGGTCGAAGGACTCCTCGGTCACGCCGGCGCGCGCGAGCACCACGGGATTGCGGCCGATCACCCGGGCGAACAGGGCGTCCATGGAGGGCAGGGCCTCGACCTCCCGCGCCACGCCGGGACTGAGCTCGCTGTAGATGCTGGTGAACTCGGACGGCGCCAGACGGTCGGGCTCGGGGAACAGCATGTCGAAGCCGATGACCGCCGCGCCGCGCTCGCTGATCGTCTCCACCAGCCGCGCCAGATAGAAGCGCGTCCACGGCCAGCCGCCCAGGTCGCGCAGGCTGTCGGCGTCGATCACCACCACATGCACCTTGCGCGAGATGTCGGGCGCCGGCGCAAGGGTCTGATAGGCGTCGTAGAGCGGCTGGCGCAGCAGGTGGCCGCCGAACAGCAGCGCGAGGGCGACGACGAGCGCCGCGCTCAGCCCCGCGATCCGGACGCGGGATCGCGCCCCGCCGTCCAGCTCGCTCAGGGCGCTGCTCGTCGACGCGGCGCGAAAGATCCGTCCAAACGAGAAGCCGCGAGCCCGGGCGCCGGGCCCGGCCGCGTCAGACCGCGACCTCGAGTCCGTCATAGGCGCAGATCACCTCAAGGGCGGGCCGGTCGGCGCGCACCAGTTCCTCGTAGCGGACGGTCTCGGCGTGCATGCGCTGGATGTCGGCGTCGGTGTAGGTCGGCTCGTGGTGGAAGAGGGCCAGCCGCTTCGCCCGGGCCGCGTGGCACAGGTCCACCGCGACGATGTTGGACGAGTGGCCCCAGTCCTGCTTGAGACTGACCGTGTCGCCCAGCGAATACATGGTGTCGCAGATCACCAGGTCGGCGCTCTTGAAGAAGGCCTCGAACGCCGCCTCGGCGTCCATGTTGTCGACCTTGTGCTCGCTGTCGGTGGAATAGATCGCGGCCCGGCCGTTCTTCTCGAACCGGTAGCCGTACGAGTCGTGGCTGTGGTGCTGGGCGCACAGGGTGACGGTGACGCCGCCCACGTCGAAGGGCTCGCCCGGTTTGTGGACCACGAACTCGAACTTCGCCCGCAGCCAGTCGAACGGCACGGGGAACGAGATCTCCTCCTGCTGGCGGCGGAGCGCGATCTCGGCGTCCTCGTGGCCTGAGTGGATCACGATGGTCGCGGCGGGATTGAACGCCGGCCCGAAGAACGGGAAGCCCATGATGTGGTCCCAGTGCAGGTGGGACAGGAAGAAGTGGTACACTGGCGCATGGCCGCCGGCGATGCGACGGAACGAGTCGATGCCGAACTCGCGCAGGCCCGAGCCCATGTCGCAGACGAGGAAGGCGCCCGAAGCGCCCTCGACCTCGACGCAGCTGGTGGCGCCGCCGTAGCCGCCGTAGGTCGCGAAGTCGAGGTTGGTCTGGGCGAAGGCTGCGGCTTCCGCCTCGTCGGCGAACTTGCGTCCGTCGGCCGCCACCAGCGCCTTGGCGATCTTCGCCTGCACGGCATCGGCTTGCAGGGCCACCGGCAAGGAGCCGCGCGTGCCCCAGAAGCGTACGAGCATCGAACCCCTCCTGCCGCCGTTCACGCGTCCGAATCGACGTCGTCGACGATCTTGAACAGCTTGTCGTAGCGGCTGATCGCGAAGATCTCCCGCATCCGCGCGTTGGGCGCCGCCAAGGTGATCGCCACCACCTCGCCCGCCTCGCGCCGCGCGATGGTCAGGGCGCGCAGGCCGCGGGACGACATGTAGTCGAGCCCACTGAGGTCGATCACCAGCGGCGCGCCGCTCGCCGCGGCCTCCTGCACCGCCGACGTCAGGTGGGCCGAGAACGCTTCCCAGGTGGTCTCGTCGACCCGTCCCGTGGGCGCGCCCACCACCCTTCCGCCCGCGTTGCGAACCTGCCAGTCCAAGTCCATCCGTAGCCCCCGACACCGGCGTCCCGCCCTGAACCTGGCACGCCTCTGTGCAACTGACGGCGCCGCATCGGGGCGTGCAACTGGATTCGCGCTGGCGGTGCAGTCTCTTGACTCGGCCCCGTTTCCCCGCGTCGCGCAGAGATGTTGCAACGGGGGTCACATGGGCTCCAGCCCTGGTGCGCGCCGTGGGGGATCCCGAAGACATAGGTGCTCGCGCATAAGTTACGCGTATCGTCCAACGGCCCACAAACCCTTGTGGCGCAAGGTGTTGCGCGAACATCGCTTCGCCAGTCTGACGTGGCGGAACAATGAAATTCCTGTGGCGGAGCTGAAACAATCGGCCTCAATATCTTCCGCACTCAGGACGGCCCGACAAACAGAGGCTGCCGAGGGGAGGAAAATCGATGACCAAAGGCAGGTTCTTCTGCAGCGCATCCGTGCTGGCCGCCACCCTGGCGTTCGGCGTTTCGGGTCAGGCGATGGCCCAGGCCGCATCCGGCCAGAGCGGCCCCGCCGAACTCACCGAAGTCGTCGTCACCGGTTCGTTCATTCGCGGGACGCCCGAGGACGCAGCCCTGCCGGTGGACGTGATCGGCGCCGACGAACTGCAGAAGCAAGGTAATCCCAGCCCCGTCGAACTGGTGAAGTCGCTGACCGTGTCGAACGGCGTGCTGGGCGACACCAACCAGTTCGACGCCCGCGCCCAGGGCGCGGAAGGCTCGGCCACGGTGAACCTGCGGGGCCTGGGCCCGGCGCGGACCCTCGTGCTCTGGAACGGCCGCCGGCTGGTGAACGCGCCGACGCTGAACGGCGCGTCGCCCGACCTGAACGTGCTGCCCTTCGCGGCGGTCGGCCGGATCGAGGTGCTGAAGGACGGCGCTGCGGCGACCTATGGCTCTGATGCCATCGCCGGCGTGGTCAACTTCATCTCGCGCAAGAACACCGACGGGCTCGAGGTTTCGGGCACCTACAAGTACATCGACAACGCGTCCGGCGACTGGGACGGCCACGCGGTGTGGGGCAAGCAGTTCGACAACCTCAGCATCCTGCTGACCGGTGAATACCACTACAAGTCGAAGCTGACGGTGGGCGAGCGCAAGTTCACCCAACCTGGGTATTTCACCAGCCCGGAGACTGGGTTCTCCTCGGGCAACGCGACGACAGCCTTCCTGCCCCTGACCAATACGCCCACCGGCAGCTTCACGCCGGCGGCCGGGCTTCAGCGCGACGCGGGCTGCGCCCCACTCGGCGGCATTCCCTCATTCAGCGGCGCCACGCCCACCTGCCTCTTCAACTATACGCCCTACGACAACATCCAGGAGACCGAGAAGCGGTTCGAGCTGTACGGCGAGGTCGAGTACGACCTCAGCGAGGACACCAAGCTCCACCTGGAGGGCTTCTACTCCGAAACCGACACGCCGGACTGGCACACCTCGCCGTCCTACCTGGCGCTGCAGGTGCCGACGTCGACGACCAACCCGGCGGCGGCCTCCGGCCTCAGCGCCGGCTACTTCGTGCCCTCGACGAATCCGGGCTTCGCGCTCTACCGGTCTCAGAACCCGACGCAGATCCCGGCCTTCGCGACCGGCGCCTATCTGCCAGGCGTGCTGTACCGTCCGCTGGCCATGGGCGGGAACCCGCTGTTCGGCGACGGTTCGTCCACGGGCAGCCGCAAGTTCGAGGCCTATCGGATCTCGGGCGGCATCTCGGGCAAGTTCGGGCCGGATATCGGCTACGACCTGGCCGCCACCTACATGCGTGAGGACCTGACCCGGATCGGCTACGACACCATCGTCAGCCGCTTCCAGCTGGCCTTGCGCGGCCTGGGCGGGGCGGGCTGCAACCCGGGCACCGGCACACCGGGCGTCGGTGGGTGCATGTGGTTCAACCCGTTCTCGAACGCGATCCAGTCCAACTACATCACCGGCCAGACCAACCCGAACTACTCGGCGGCCGTGGCCAACAACCCCGACCTGATCCGCTGGTTCTTCCAGCCGACCCGCACCGACGTCACGTCAGAGGTGTTCGTCGTGGATGCGGTCTTCAACGGCGAACTGCCGGGCATCGAACTGGGCGGCGGGAACGTCGGCTGGGCGTTCGGCGGCCAATACCGCAAGCAGTGGTACCAGGCCGAATACGACGCGTTCTCGGATCTGACCGTCACGCCCTGCATCGACACGCCGGTGACCGGCACGACGAGCTGCACCGTGCGGAACGGGCCCTACATGTTCCTGGGCGGCGGCACGCCCGCCGACCTGTCGGGCGACAACTACGGGGCCTTCGCCGAAGTCAGCCTGCCGTTGACCGACAGCTTCCAGATCCAGGCGGCCGCCCGGTTCGAGGACTATGGCTCGAAAGGCGGATCGACCTTCAACCCGAAGGTCTCTGCGCGCTGGCAGATCTCGGACGTCTTCGCGGTTCGCGGCTCGATCGGCACGACCTTCCGCGCTCCGCCGCTCACGTCGCTCGATCCGGGCCAGGTCACGAGCCTCCAGTTCCTGGGCGGCGCGTTCCGCGCCGTCGACGTGCAGGGCAATCCGGGCCTCGATCCCGAGAAGGCGACCACCTATTCGGTCGGCGGCATCGTCAACGCCGGGCCCTTCAAGGCGACGGTCGACTACTGGAATTTCGACTTCAAGAACCCGCTGGTGACCGAGCCCGTGGGCGGCATCTTCGCGACCCTGTTCCCGACGGCGACGGGCACGGGCAACTGCGGTCAAGGCGCGTTGGCCGGTCTGCAATCGCGCTTCACATTCAACGGCGCCTGCAACGTGGCGAACCTGTCGCGGATCCGCACCCAGGCCATCAACGGCCCTGGCGTGAAGACCGACGGCATCGACATCCTGGCGACGTTCAACATCGACGACTTCTTCGGCGCCCGGCTGCAACTCGGGACGTCGTTCACCTACGTCCGCAAATACTCGGTCGAGGCGACGACGGTCGAAGGGGTCACGGTCTCGCCAGCGTTCAACGGGGTCGGCAAGCTGAACTACCAGACCCAGATCTATCCGATCCCGCGGTGGAAGGGGCAGTTCTATATCGAGTACAACCGCGACATCCACACGGCGCGCCTGACCATGAACGCGGTCGACAGCTACGTGGACCAGCGGACCTCGCCGTTCCCGCCCAACGTTGTCCGCGACGGCCTGAACAACGCCGTGCCGCTGACCAACGCGGGCCAGAAGATCAAGACCCAGACCATCTTCGACTTCACCTATCGGGCGCAGTTGCCCTGGGACACGACCGTGGTCGTGGCCGTCGACAACATCTTCGACGAGGACCCCTCGTTCGCCCGCCTGGACCTGGGCTACGACCCGTTCACGGGCGGCGCGCTGGGCCGCACGGCCAAGGTGACCGTCACCAAGAAGTTCTAGTTCGCGGCCCCCAAGCTGCGCTTCCTGACGCCGTCGGCCCCGCCGGCGGCGTCTTTTTCTTGCTGGCCCTTGCCGCCGTCCGCAAACCGCCTCTTCGAAAAATCGTTGAGGATTGTATCCTTCCTGCAACGCTTCACCGTACCCAAGCGCTGAGTGGAAAAATTTCCTTATCGGTGTTCATATTATTGATCTTGCGAGGATAATGGTGGCGAAGGTGCGCGCCTTGCGCGCAAGAGATTTCTGAATCGCGGTACGTTGCCGCCACGGAATCCGGTGGCGCGCCGGGAAAACTCGCGCGATCATCCTCTCACCTAGGTCACGGAATCCGCACGTCAGAGGCGGGTCGGACCTATGGGGGAGGAAAACCATGAACAGACGCAGTGCACTCTGCGGCGGCTCGATGCTGGCTGTCGTATTCTCGCTCGGCCTCGCCGGGGCGGCAGCGGCCCAGGCCGCGCAGACCGGACCCGCAGAGGTCGAGGAAGTCATCGTCACCGGCTCGTTCATCGCCGGGACGCCCGAGGACTCGGCCAGCCCGGTGGACGTGCTCTCCAGCGCAGACCTGGAGAAACAGGGCTCGCCCACGGTGGTCCAACTCGTGAAGACCATCACTTCTTCCCAGTCGTCACTGGGCGAGAGCAATCGCTACAACGGTGGCGCCGGCACCGCGACCATCAACCTGCGCGGCTTCGGCGCGGCGCGGACCCTGACTCTGATGAACGGACGGCGGCTGGCGGACAGCCCGGCCGCGGCGTTCCAGGGCGGCGGCGCGAACCTGAACTTCATCCCGACCGCCGCGGTGGGACGCATCGAGATCCTGAAGGACGGCGCGGCGGCGACCTATGGCTCGGACGCCATCGGCGGCGTGGTCAACTTCATCACCCGCAAGGACCTGGACGGCATCGACATCGACGCCGAATACGCCCTGATCGACGGCTCCAACGGCGACTACAACGGCAACGTCGCGTGGGGGAAACGGTTCGACAACGGCAATGTCCTGCTGACCGCTGGCTACCGCCACCGGTCGCGGCTGGACATCCATGAGCGGAGCTTCGCGCTGAAGCCGTTCGACTTCGCCGGGTCGTCGGGCGCGGCCGGTTTCACCGGGGCGGCCAATCCCGGCTTCTACGTCGCCGGCGCGACCGCCTTCCGCGACAACGGCTGCCAGGAACTCGGCGGCACCCTGACCCGCTCGGTCACGTTCACGAACCCGCTGGCCGGAGAGCCCAACCAGGCGCCGACGGTGGCGTTCGCGGTTCCGGTGAACGCCAACCTGCCTGCGACGTCGGGCACCGCCACGGGGTGCCGGTTCCAGTTCTCGAACTTCAACGACCTGGTGAACCGCGAGGACCATTATCAGCTCTATGGCGAGGTCAACTTCGACCTGTCGGAGAACATGTCGTTCCATGGCGAGGTGGCCTGGACCAAGAACGACACGCCGGTGCAGCGGCTGTCGCCGGCCAACCTGACGGCGCAGTACCCCTCCCGCGTGATCGACGGCGGCACCTCGTTCTCGCCGGGGGCGCCCAGCGGGCCGAACCTGGCGGTGCCGTTCAACGTGCCGGTGAACAACCCGGGCTTCCTGGCCCTGGTGAACGACTGCCGCGCACCGCTGACCGCCACCGAATGCGCCGCCATCCGCGCCGGCGCGTTCAGCCCCACCGGCGCCCAGGCGGGAGCTCCGGGCGGCGCCCGCGGCGTCGACATCGTGCAGCTGGGATGGCGGGCGCTGGCCTTCGCCGGCAATCCGAAATACCCGGACCGGGCCGACCATCAGTCCATCGTCAATGACGGCTACCGGATCTCGGGCGGCTTCAAGGGCAAGATCTTCGGCGGGATCAACTACGACACCTCGCTGACGTTCATGGAGCAGAAGAACACCAGCAACACGAACGACATCCTGGTGAAGAACCTGCAGCTCGCGCTGCGCGGCTTCGGCAGCCAGGACGGTTCGGCCAACCAGTGCACCGCCGCCGAGACCGGCAACTACACCACCGGCGCCGGCAACGCGGCTCTCGGTTGCTACTTCTTCAACCCCTTCAGCAACGCCGTGCAGACCAGCGCGGTGAACGGGGCGGCTAACCCCTATTACAACGCCGCCGTGGCCAACGACCCGCTGGTCGTCGCCGGACTGTTCGGCAACTACACCAACGTCCTGACCAACCAGATCCTCGTGGCCGACGCGGTGTTCTCGGGCGAGACCGGCATCGAGCTGGCAGGCGGGAACGTGGCGTGGGCCCTGGGCGGGCAGTACCGCTACAGCCGGGAGATCCGGAAGTACGGCGCCTTCTTCAACGCCGACGAGAATCCTTGCCCCGACCGCCCGGCCTGCGCCGACGAAAGCGGCCCGCTGCAGTTCTTCGGATCGGCGGTGGATCGGGACGACGACGCCAACGTCAAGGCGATCTTCGGTGAAATCCAGATTCCGATCCTGGACAACCTGAACGTCAACGCGGCCATCCGCTACGAGGACTACCAGGGCAATATCGGGTCGACGACCAACCCGAAGATCGCGGTGAAGTGGCAGGCGACCGACTGGCTGGCCTTCCGCGGCAGCGCCAGCACCACGTTCCGCGCGCCGGGTCCCGGCCTGACGGGCACGGGCTGCAACAACGGCGTCCGCGTGCTGGGCAGCGCCTATCGCGCCTTCCAGACCTGCGGCAACCCCGACCTGAAGCCGGAGAAGGCCGACACCTTCAACGTGGGCGTCATCTTCGAAATGGGCGGGCTGTCGGCGACGCTCGACTACTTCAACTTCAAGTTCAAGGACGAGATCGTCGAGGAGAGCGGGTCGCGCTTGTATGCGACCATGTTCCCCGGCGGGACGAACGTGAATTGCGGCAACGCGGCCTTCGCCGAGCTGCAGGCGCGCTTCACCTTCGCCGGGACCTGCGGCGCGGCCAATGTCGCCCGCCTGCGCAGCTTCACGATCAACGGCCCGAACACCGACACCTCAGGCCTCGAAGCCCGCGTCCAGTACGATTGGGACGGCTGGTTCGACGGCTCGTGGGCCGTCGGCGGCGAGCTGACTTACCTGATCGAGTACAAGCGCAGCACCATCAACCTGCGGGACTCGTCCATCGCCATCGCGCCGTCAGAAGACCGGGCGGGACTGAGCGACGTGCTCAACGACTTCTTCTCGTATCCCGAGCTGAAGGGGAACGCCTTCGCGGCCTTCAACAAGGGCCCGATCAGCATCCGCTGGCAGCTTCGCTACTCGGAGGGGACGTCGCCGGCATTCGGCTCGCCGTTCTTCATCACCGTTCCGAACCCGAGCGCGCCTTCGGGCGCCGACCTCGTGGCGGTGGGCAAGTCCAAGGACTACTGGCAGCACGACGTGATCGTGCGCTGGGAAGCCCCGTGGGACTCGGTCCTGACGTTCAGCGTCCAGAACCTGTTCGACAAGGATCCGCCGTACGTGCCGTCGCCCTACAACTACGACCTGACCCAGGGCAATCCGCTGGGCCGGGTGTTCGAGCTGGGCGTCAAGAAGAGCTTCTAGCCTCCCTCCCGGGAGCCGCTTTAAGGGGGCGCTGGCGACAGCGCCCCCTTTTTCTTGGGCCTCTAGGGACGGGCGTGCTTGGGCAAGGCCTTGACCTCTTCCGGTGTCAGCTTGCGGATCTTGCTGACCGGGCAGCGCTGCGGGCCCAGCCCGCTGCTGGGCGAGATGATCTCGGCGTCCATGCCCGTGCAGATGTAGTTCCCGCCGCGCGAGACCAGAGCGATCTTGTTGCTCCAATCCACATCGTTGCAGCGGCCGAACATCTCGAACTGATAGACGTCCTTCACGCCCACGCGGACGTTGACGATCCGATTGTCGTTCGAGGCGAAGCTGTTGACTTGGTTGGCCCAGAAGCACTGGCTCTTGGGCTTGGCGGCGGCGGGTTCGACCGGCGACTTCGCGACGGCGGGTGCGGAAGCAGCCAGGCCCAGCGCCGCCAGGGCGGCGGCGGCGAGCGGGAGTTTGACGGTCCAGTTCATGGTGGTGGTCCTATGCCCCCAAGGATGTCTCCCCCGAGACGGCGGCACTATAGGGGCCGGACTGAGGCTTAGGAACGGCGGCGCGCGGCGCGTCTTGCAAAGCGGCAGGGATCGACCAGGTCGGCGGCGGCCCGGCCGATCGGTGACGGCGCGCCAAGCGCCAGGGCCGCCACGTGCTCGGCCAGCAGGGGCGCCAGCGAGAAGCCGCGCGATCCGAAGCCTGTGAGCGCGAAGAGACCGTGCTCGAGTTCGCCGGCCGCCGGCAGGCGGTCGGGCGTGACCGCGCGGATCGAGGCGCGGCCCCGCAGCCGCAGCGCCCGCGCCCGGTCGGCCAGCGCGGGCAGGGCGGAGGCCAGGGTCGCCAGGTTGCGCGCATGGTCGGCCTCGCGGACCTCGGCGCCGGCGTCGTCGCGGTCGTGGGTGGCGCCGAACAGCAAACCGTCGCGCGTGGGCAACACGTAGCCGCCCCAGGCCGCCGCGGGGCCGGCGAGCGGCTCGCCGGTCCAGCTAGCCTGGCCGCGCACCGGCTGCAGCGGCAGGGCCGGCGCCAGCTCGCGCGAGGCGAGGGCTGCGGACAGGATCACGGCGTCCGCGCGAAGGATCTCGCCGCCGCTCTCGTCGCGCAGGCTAAAGGCCTCGCCGTGCCGGGCGACGGCAGTGACGTTGGCGCGGACGGGTCGGCCGGCCCAGGCCGCCAGGATTGGCCCCGGATCGACCACCAGGGCAGTGCGCTGGTCCAGCGCCGGCGGCGCGGGTTCGCCCAGGCGCGTGGCGGCGGCGGCGGCGTCCAGCATGGCCAAGGCGTCGGGCTCGAAGACATCGGAGGCGGCAATACGGCCGAAACGGTCGGCGTCGCGCGCGTCTGGCGCGAGTTGCAGGACCCCCCGACCGAGGATCGCGTCGGGAACCTCCTCATAGAGGGCGGTCGCGCGACCGAACGCCTGGGCGAACAGCCGTGCGGCGTCGCCCAGGCCGGCGTCCAGGCGCGGCGTGACCAGGGCGGCCGGATTGCCTGAGCCGCCCGCGCCCGGGGCCAGGGCCTCTATCAGCACCGCCTCGCCCCCCAGCGCCCGGACCGCGCGGGCCGCGGCGGCGCCAGCGATCCCCGCGCCGACGATCGCAACGCGGCGGGACGGTGGCTCGGACGCTTCGCCCGGCAGGCGCGCTTCGGTCCGTTCGCGCTTGCGGCCGAAGCCGGGACGCTTCTCCACGGTGAAGCCCGCAGCGGTCAGGCCGCGGCGGACGTGGCCGGCGACGGTGAAGGTGGCGGCCCGCGCGCCGGGGGCGGATCGTTGCGCCACCAGGGCCAGGAGCTCGTCGCGCCACATCTGCGGGTTCAGCGCTGGCGAGAAGCCGTCCAGGAACCAGGCGTCGGCGGCGCCGGTCCAGCCTTCCAGCGCCTCGGCGGCGTCCATCACCGCCAGGTCGAGGACGGCGTCAAACTCGGGCAGGTCGACACGGTGGCGACCCCGGGCGCGGCCCGGCCAGCGGGCGACCAGGAGACGGGTCACCTCCACAAGTTCGGGCCAACGCCCGAGCGCCCGCGCGGCCTCGTCGGCGGTGATCGGGAAGGCCTCGACCGAGAAGACGTGGAGCTGGGCGCTGGGCGGACGGTGGCGGCGCCAAAGGTCGAGGAGCGCCGCGATGTTGAGGCCCGTGCCGAAGCCCAGTTCGCCCACGACGAAGCGGCGGCGGCCGGACCAGGCCTCGGGCAGACCGCAGCCCTGCAGGAAGACGGCGCGGGTCTCGGCCAAGCCGTCCTCGGCCGAGAAATAGACGTCGCCAAACAGGCGCGAGCGGGGCTGGCCGTCGTCGGTCCACGTCAGGGGGCTGGTCCCCTGGGAAGGATCGGCGGTCATGGAGGCATCCGGAAACGAGAAAGGGCCGCCCCGAGGGACGGCCCTTCCGTAACGCGAATCCGCGTGAAGAAGCTTACTTCTTCTCGGGAGCCGGAGCAGCGGCGGCGTCGGCGGCCGGAGCGGCCGGAGCAGCGGCGGCGTCGGCGGCCGGAGCAGCAGCGGCGGCCGAGTCGGCAGCGGCGGCGGCCGAGGTGGCGGCGGCGTCAGCCGAAGCGGCGGCGGCGTCGGCGGCCGGAGCGGCGGCGTCGGCGGCGGGGGCTTCAGCGGGCTTTTCTTCGGTCTTCTGGCAGGCGGCGACGCCCAGCATGGCGACGGCGGCGCTGGCGATCAGCAGTTGCTTCATCATGGTCCCAAATCCTCTGGTCGAGTGTCAGGCGCCGGTCGGACTTTCCCGCCGATAACGGAATGGGCAAGGCCGCCCCCCCGACGCAGGCGCAGACATAAGCCTGGGCAGCCCAGCATAGCAAGGCCAAAAATCACGGACTTGTGATCACTTTTTCAACCTTTGCCGTGGGCCGCGGCCGACGGCAAGGGGCGTCAGCCTTCGGCCGGAATATTCGAGAGGGCTTCTTCCAGTTCGAGGAAGCTGGGCTGGGCGTCGCTGGGCACGTTGCCGCGGCCGATCTCGACCGAGATTTGGGCGGCGTTGCCGTGCAGGTGGGCGACGAGAACGGCCTGGATGATCTTGTAGAAGGCGCCTTCCTCCTCGACCACTTCCTTCATGCGCGTCGCCATCGGGCCCACGATGCCGTAGGCCAGGAACACGCCCAGGAAGGTGCCGACCAGCGCGCCGCCGATCATTTCGCCCAGCACTTCGGGCGGCTCGGTGATGGCGCCCATGGTCTTGATGACCCCCAGCACGGCCGCGACGATGCCGAGGGCGGGCAGGGCGTCGGCCAGGTTCTGGATGGCGTGACTAGGCATCAGCGCTTCGTGGTGATGCTTTTCGAGCTGCTTCTCCATGGCGTCCTCGACCTGGTGCGGGTCCTCGAGGTTCATGGTCATCATGCGCAGCGTGTCGCAGATGAAGTCGATGGCGAAGTGGTCCTTCATGATCTTCGGGAAGCGGTTGAAGATCGTGGACTCCTTCGGGTTCTCGATATGGCTCTCCAGGGCGATCACGCCCTTGGACTTCATGGTCTTGGTCAGCAGGAACAACAACGAGAGCAGGTCGCGGTAGTCCGTGGCCTTCCACTTGGGGCCCGAGAACACCTTGCCCATGCCGCCGCCCACGCCCTTGATGGTGCCCATGGAGTTGGCGACGAGGAAGCTGGCGACGCCGGCGCCGCCGATGGCCATCATTTCGTGGGGGGCGGCGTGCAGGATCACGCCCATGTTGCCGCCAGACATGATGTAGCTGCCGAACACCAGCGCAAACAGCAGCACAAGACCAATGATCTGGAACATGGAATCCCCGCGACGTCGGGCGGGACCATGCCGGTTAATGCTTAATGTCGCGTGAGTGGGGCCGCGTCAGAATTGCCGCACGGGACCAACCCGCCTAAGGCAGGGGCATGGCCCGCCCTGCCGCCTCGACCCTTCCGAAGAGCTCGTTTGCTATCATCTTCGCGGTGTCGGCCGCGACGGCGATGGGCAACACCGGCCTGATCTCCGTGCTGCCGGCCATCGGCCGTTCGATCGGCATCCCGGACCCCATGGTCTCGGCGATCTTCTCCCTGTCTGCCCTGCTGTGGGCCTTCTCCTCGCCGTTCTGGGCTCGGGCGTCGGACCGGCGGGGACGCAAGCCGCTGATGCTGCTGGGCCTGGCGGGCTTCATGACGTCGATGGCGCTGTGCGGCGCCGTGGTCAGTGCGGGCCTGCATCACTTGGCGCCGCCGATGATCATCTTCGTGATGCTGCTGTTCGCGCGTGCGCTGTTCGGCCTCTTCGGCGCGGCCAGCAACCCGGCGACCCAGGCCTATGTGGCCGAGCGGACGCCGCTGGCGGCCCGCACCCAGGCGATGGCCAGCCTCGCGGGCGCCTTCGGCCTGGGCACGGTGATCGGGCCCTTCCTGGCGCCCCTGTTCGTCTTGCCGGTGGTCGGCCTGGCCGGTCCGCTGTTCAGCTTCGCCGCCATCGCGCTGGTCATGTTCTTCGTGGTCTGGCGCTTCCTGCCCGACCAAAGGGTGGCGCCTGAGGCGCAGCGTCCGCGGCGGCCGGTGGTCGTCGGCGCGGCGAAGGAGCGGCCGCTGTGGCGCGACCCGCGGATCACGCCTTTCCTCATCTACGGCTTCATCGTCGCCACCTGCCAGACGGCCCAGGCCCAGAGCCTGGCCTTCCTGATCATCGACAAGGTGGGCCTCTCGCCGATCGCGGCCCAGGGCTACATCGCCACGGCGATGATGTTCGGCGCGGTGGCCGGCCTTCTGGCGCAGTGGGGGCTGATCCGGATGTTCGAGATGACCCCGCGCCAACTGCTGCGTTGGGGCGTGGGCGTCGCGGCGGCGGGCAATGTGATCGTGGCGCTCGCCCCGGGCGGCGACAACGGCTTCTACGTGGTGGTGGCCGGCTACGCGCTGTCCAGCCTTGGCTTCGGCTTCGCCCGACCGGGCTTCACCGCGGGATCGTCGATCGCGGTTGGCTTGGACGAGCAGGCGCGCGTGGCGGGCGCCATCGCCGCGGTGAACGGGATCAATGTGATCTTCGCCCCGGGCTTCGTCTTCCTCTACCAGCACTTCGGCCCCGCGCCGTTCGTGCTGAACGCGGCGCTGATGCTGGGCATGCTGGTCTACGCCTTCCGCAGCACCGCCCTGAAGAACGCGGATCCCAAGCCGGCGACGCGCGAGGCGGCCACCATGGCCACGATCGAAAAGAGCGACGAGGGCGGGACCGCCTAGGTGGCCGGCGCCGCCGCGGCTTCGGCCTTCAGGCGCGCGACCATGTCGCCCGACAGATAGCCATCGGCGGTCAGCCCGCGGGCCTTCTGCCACTCCCGCAAGGCGCGGCGGGTGGCCATGCCGACCACGCCGTCCGCCCCGCCGGTGTCGAAGCCGAGCACATTCAGCGCCCGTTGCGCCGTCATCCGGTCGACCAGGGACAGGGGCGTCTCCTGCGGCCAGGCCTTTACCAGCGGCGCTCCGCCGGCCACCCGGTCGGCCAGCAGGCCCACGCCGAGGGCGTAGGCGATACTGTTGTTGTACTTGCGGATCGCGAAGTGGTTCGGGAGCAGCAGGAAGATGGGGCCGTTCGCGCCGGCCGGCGCGATGAGCTGGGCCGGCGCCTGGGCGTCGGCGGCGCTCCAGCCCTTGCCGTCCGCCGGCCTCACGCCTCTATCGGCCCACCAGGCCGGCGCCTCGGTCGGGCCCTCGGTGAGGCTGAAGTCGAAGCCGGCCGGCACAGTGACCTCGCGCGCCCAGCCCTGGCCGCGCACCCAGCCGGCCTTGGCCAGCAGGTTGGCCGCCGACGCCAGCGCGTCGGTCGACGAGCCCCAGATGTCGCGCTTGCCGTCGCCGTCTTCGTCGACGGCGGTGGAGAGGAAGGTCGTGGGAATGAACTGGGTCTGGCCCATCGCCCCGGCCCAGGAGCCGCGCAGGCGCGAACGCGGGAACTCGCCCGACTGGATGATCTGCAACGTTGCGATCAGTTCGCCCTCGGCCCAGGCGCGGCGACGGCCCTGGGCGGCCAGGGTCGCGAGGGCGCGCAGGGTGTCGTTGTCGCCCTGGATGGCTCCAAAGCCGCTCTCCATGGCCCAGACTCCGATCAGGACCTCACGCGGCACGCCGAAGCGGGTCTCGATGTCGCCGATCATCGGGGTGTTGGCGGCCCGCCGGGCGCCGATGGTGATCCGGTCGGCGGTGACCACCCCCCGGATATAGTCGCCGATCGGCTTGGAGAACTCGGGCTGGCGGCTATCGAGCGCGCCGACGCGCGGGTCCGGCGTCAGGCCGGCCATCTCGCGGCTCAGCACCTCGGGCCGGATCCCCGCGGCCAGCGCGCGGCCCTGGAATTCGGAGGCCCAGGCGTCGAAGATCATGTCGCCCGACGCGGTGGGCGGCGCGACCGAGGGGGCCGCAGCCGGGATCGCCATTTCGGCGGCGGCCACGGCCGCGGTCGCCGCCGGCAGCACCAGCGTGGGGGGCGCGACGGCGCCAGGGCTCGCACAGCCGGCGAGGGCGAGGAAGGCGGGAAGAACGCGGGAGGGCTTCGAGGGGCGGGACATCAGGCGGAGTCTAGAGCGCGTTGTGCGCCGCCCCAATCAAAACGGCGTCAGGTTGACTCCGGACAGGTCGGCCCGTATATGCGCCCGCTCTTGTTCGCCAACCCGGCCGGCCACGGCCCGATTGAAGATACGGTCCCATGAAGGTCAGAAGCTCGCTCAAGTCGCTCAAGACGCGTCACCGCGACTGCAAGCTCGTGCGCCGCAAGGGCATCGTCTACGTGATCAACAAGACCGACCCGCGCTTCAAGGCCAAGCAAGGCTAAGGACGGCGCGTGCCTTGCTCCCGCGGGACGCCCGTCAAGGCCGTTCTCTGGGACTTCGGCAATGTCATCGTGCGCTGGAACCCGCGCACGCTTTACCAGAAGATTTTTCCTGACCCGGTTGAATGCGACCGGTTCCTGTCCGAGGTGTGCACCCTGGCGTGGCACACACCGACGGACTGCGGCGTCACCTTCGCCGACAACTGCGCGTCCCTGAGCGCGCTGCATCCCCACCACGAAGCCGAGATCTGGGCCTGGCATCACCGCTGGGACGAGATGTTCTCGGGACCGATCGCCGAGACCGAGGCGGCGATCGACGAGCTGCATGCGCGCGGCGTGCCCCAGTACGGCCTTTCCAACATCAGCCACGAGACCATCGACTCCACCCTGGCCATGAGTCCTGCGTTCGGCCGGCTGGCGGGGTTCGTGGCGTCGGGACGGGAGCTGGTGATGAAACCGGAACCGGCCATCTACCGTATAGTCTGCGAGCGGTTCGGCCTCGCGCCGGACGAAATGCTCTTCGTGGACGACAGTGCGGCGAATATCGCCGCGGCCCGGTCGCTCGGGTTCGACGCGCACCATTTTACCGACCCGGCGGCGCTGCGACCCGCGCTGGAGTCTCGCGGCCTTCTCTGAGGTTTCGCAGGGCGGCGGCGGCCAAATCGGCCTCCGCCTGCATCTGTAATGCAACCTTAACCGTAACGAAGCTGAGCCTTGGCACGACACCTGCACGTGTCGGCTTGTCGCCCCTGGCGGCTGTCTCAAACCGGAACGGGCTCCGCACGGGGTTCGTCGCAAAGAACGGACGACTTCGACGATGCGCACCCGCACCACCCTCCGCGCCCTGTTCGCGACCGCCGCCGCTGCCGCCGCCCTGGCTGCCGCCGGCACCGCCTCGGCGCTCACCATGACCGTCTACAACACCGACCTGCCGCTTCCGCCGGGCCAGGTGATGATCGAGGACTTCGATTCCGTGCACGCCACGGGCCCGGACTTCACCTTCACGGCCGGCGCCAACACCTTCGTTCGCGACGGTGACCTGGGCCTCGACCCGGGTGTTAGCGCCCCGCCGCCCGGCGATACGACCAACTATTTCACCGTCAAGAACGGCGGCACGGCGACCCTGAGCTCCACCAAGGGCTTCGCGTCCTTCAGCTTCTACCTGGGCTCGCCCGACACCTTCAACTTCGTCACCCTGCACTACCAGAACGGCAACACCGTCACGCTGCAGGGCTCGGAAATCTGGGACGCGACCTCGGGCGACAACGGCGACCAGAGCTGGGGCCGTCGCGTCAGCTACGACTTCGGCAATCAGGCCGTCAGCTCGATCGACTTCACCTCGACGGGCAATTCGTTCGAGTTCGACAGCCTGGCCGGCGCGGCCGTTCCTGAGCCCGGCACCTGGGCGCTGATGATCGCTGGCTTCGGCGGCGCGGGCGCCATGCTGCGCCGTCGCCGCACTGCTTCTGCGCTCGCCTAGCCCTCTCTCCACTAGACGAGCCGACTGAGAGCCCCTCGCCATCGCCAGGCGGGGGGCTTTTCTCATTTTGGGACAGGTTTCGGCCGTCGACCGCTAGTCGCCGTTGCGAACCAGTTCAAAGAACTCCTGCCGCGTACGCGGGTCGTCGCGCACCTCGCCCAGCAGGTGGCTGGTGGTGAGGCGCGAGCCCGGCGTGTTCACCCCGCGCATGGTCATGCAGCTGTGCTCGGAGACGATCACCACACCGACGCCCTTGGGCTGCAGGATGTCCTGGATAGCCTCGGCGATCTCGGCGGTCAGCTTCTCCTGGATCTGCAGGCGCCGGGCGAAGCCGTGCACCACGCGCGCCAGCTTCGAGATCCCCACCACCCGGTCGTTCGGCAGGTAGCCCACGTGCGCCTTCCCGAGAAAGGGCAGCATGTGGTGCTCGCAGAAGCTCACCACCCGGATGTCGCGCAGCAGCACCAGCTCGTCGTAGCCGCCCACCTCCTCGAACGTCCGCTCCAGATACTCCCTCGGATCGGTCTCGTAGCCGGCGAACAGCTCGCGATACGCCTTCACCACCCGGCGCGGGGTATCGAGCAGGCCTTCGCGGTTCGGGTTGTCGCCCGCCCATTCGATGAGCGTGCGGACGGCGGCAAGCGCCTCGTCTTCCGTCACGGTCTTGCGGGTCTGATCGGTCATGCGCCCTCCGCGTCCATCAGGCTCAACGATTGGGTTGCGGCGAAGGTTCAGTGGCGCGTGACAGGGCGTGTGCAGATGGGTAGGTTCCGCGCCCTTCCGCACCCCCTCCATCCAGTTTAAAGGCTTGGCCATGGCCGACGACGCTACCGCCCACTCCGACGTCCTGAACGCGACCGCGCAGGGCCAGCTCAAGAGCATCATCGAGCGCGTGGAACGCCTCGAGCAGGAGAAGGCCGAGATCGCCGAGCAGGTGAAGGAAGTGCTGGCCGAGGCTAAGGGCAACGGCTTCGACGTGAAGATCATCCGCAAGGTGATCCGCATCCGTAAGCAGGACCGGGCCAAGCGTCAGGAAGAGGACGCCATCCTCGACCTGTACCTCTCCGCGATCGGCGAGATCTGAGCCGCAAGCCGCCCCTCTCGCCCTTCGAGGCGCGAAAGGCGGCGGCCAAGCGCGCCGCCCTCAACGCCCTGCGCCGCGCGAAGCGGACGGCCGACAAGGCCGGTGTGAAGCTCTCCGAATGGGAGGGCGAATTCCTGAGCGAAGTGGCGGACCGGGTGAAGACCTATGGCCGGGCGTTCGGCGATCCTGAGAAGGGCGCCGCGGGCGAGGCGCTGTCGGCGCTGCAGGCGGTCAAGCTCAAGGAGATCGCCGCGAAGGCGAAAGGCGAGAAGAAGCCGCTGCAGCGGAAGCCTTTCCGGCGCAAGGCGGACGACCGCTAGGCGGCCGGACAGCATGGTGAATGCGCGATTCACCATGGCCCTTCACGATGTCTTGGCCGCGATCGGGGCCTACTCCGACCGTGCCTGGACCCCTTTCCATCCGCGCGGTCGCCGCCGCCGCCATCGTGGCGCTGAGCCTGCCGGCGGGGTCGGCCGCGGCGGGTGAGCTCACGCGCGCGAAGTTCGCCGCGATCATGGATTCCACGTTCGGCGCGGGCGCCTGGCGCATGACCGGCGGCTACCGCACGCCCGAGCGCGAGGACCAGTTGCGCGCACAGGGCGCGATGACCGTGCGGCCGGGCGGGACGTCGCGGCACTCGCTCGGCAGGCCGGACGCCCCGGGCGCCTACGACCTGGTCGTCGACGGCATGAGCCCCTACGAAGCCGCGGACCGGCTGCGCCAGGCTGGCGCGCCTTTCGCGCGGTATCAGCCGAAGGGTACACACGGCACCCAGGGACCGCACCTGCACCTGGAGCCCTACGGCTTCGGCCCGGCGCTGGGCGCCGGCGTTCGCGTGGCCTCGTTCGACAAGCCCGCGATCGCCGCGGACGACGCTCGTATGCGGTCGGTGACGCTCATGCTGCCCGCGCCGAGTGCACGGGAGGCCGCGGCGACCCGACAGGAGCTGGCCCGCCTACGCGCGGGCGCGGCGGCGAACTTGGCCGAGGCGCAGCTCGAACTGGGGCGCGCCTATTCCCTGGGCTACATCGTGCCGCGCGACTTCGCGACGGCGCAGTCGTGGCTGCAGGCGGCCTCGGACAATCCGGCCGCCGATTCCCAGACCCGCAGCGAGGCCGTCGCCGAACTCGCCGAGGTCACGGCGCTGCTCGAGGCGGTGCGGTCCCAGGGGCCGGCGCGCCTGGCCCAGCTCGGAACCGACGCCACGGATTGAGAGGCCTTCAAAGGCGGGATCGTACGTCCTCACCCGTAGGGGGAGGGGGACCATGCGCAGCATGGTGGAGGGAGTTTTGCGGGAAGCGCCGAGCTTGGAGCGTTCCCCCTCCACCGTTCTTCGGCCGGTCCCCCTCCCCCTACGGGTGAGGAGAGCCGACTCGAACGCCTAGGCCGCGACCTCTTCGTCCGCCTCTTCGCCGGCGCCCTTCACCAGGCCATCCAGGCCCTGTTCGCGGACCTTGCGGTAGAGGGTGGAGCGGCCGATGCCGAGGCGGCGGGCCACTTCGCTCATGTGGCCGGCGTAGACCTCGATGGCGAGCTGGATCAGATCACGTTCGATCTCTTCCAGCGTGCGCAGGTGGCCGCGGGCGTCCAGAATGCGGACCGGCTGGTCGCCGACGGGAGCCTCCGAGGCGGGCGCCGTGCCGGCCGAGGGGGCGGGCGAGCTCGCCACATACTCCGGGGGCGGCGCGGCGACGCCCGAGATGGCCGGGAAGTCGTGCGGCTGCAGGTAGGGCGCGTCGGCGAGCACGATGGCGCGATAGACGGCGTTCTCGAGCTGGCGGACGTTGCCCGGCCAGTCGAAGGCGGTGAGGTAGGTCAGGGTCTCCGGGCTCGCACCCACCACCGACTTGCCCTCTTCCACGTTGAAGCGGCGGACGAAGGCGTCGAGCAGGGCCGGCACGTCCTCCTTGCGTTCGCGCAGGGCGGGGGCCTCGATGGGGAAGACGTTCAGGCGGTAGTAGAGATCCTCGCGGAACCGGCCCTCGGCGACGGCCTGGCTCAGGTCGCGGTTGGTGGCCGAGACGATGCGGACGTCCACCTTGATCGAGCGCTTGGCGCCGATCGGGTCGATCTCGCTCTCCTGCAGCGCGCGCAGCAGCTTCACCTGGATGTCGAGGGGCAGTTCGCCCACCTCGTCCAGGAACAGGGTGCCGCCGTTGGCCTCCTGGAACTTGCCCAGGTGCTTGTCGCTGGCGCCGGTGAAGCTGCCCTTCTCGTGGCCGAACAGGATCGACTCCACGAGGTTCTCGGGGATGGCGCCGCAGTTCACGGCGATGAAGGGCTTGCCGGCGCGGTCGGACGAGCCGTGCACCGCACGCGCGATCACTTCCTTGCCGACGCCGCTCTCGCCCGTGATCAGGATGGGAATCGACGACTTGGCCGCCCGCTCGCCGAGACGCTTGACCATCAGCATGGCCGGCGAGGTCCCGATCAGGTCGTCGAAGGTCGTGCGCCCGGAGGCATGTTTCTTCAGCCGGTCCACTTCGCTCTTCAGCGAACCCATGGACAGGGCGTTGCGGATGGAGACGGTGATGCGCTCCGGGCTGGCCGGCTTCACGAAGAAGTCGCACGCGCCGGCCTGCATGGCCTGGACGACGGTGTCGATCCCGCCCGTCGCGGTGAGCACGATCACCGGCTGATGGAAGCCCCGGGCGCGCATTTCGACCAGCGTATCCTGCCCCGAGATGCCGGGCATCACCAGGTCGAGCAGGACGACGTCGACCGTCGCCCCGGAATTCAGATGCTGGATCGCCTCGTCGCCGCTCTGGGCGTGGGCGACGGCGAAACCGTCGCGCTCCAGGACGGCCTGGATCAGACGGCGTTGCGTCGGATCGTCATCGACGACCAGGACCGTTTTGGCCATATGAAAACACCCACCGGACTTGGACGCTCGCCGTTCTGACGAGGCCTTGTTCTTGTCCCCCTTTGGTACAGGGCAAGGGTAAAGGCGGCGTTTCGCAGGCCCGAATCAGGGGTTAACGGCCGAGGTTTCCCGCGTCGCGGTGTCGCGCCTCGCCCGATCAGGTCGACTCGACGTGATCGGGATGAAGAGGCGCGCCAGCTTGACTTGGCGCGCGATCTTGCGCCGAACCGGCTGCCACTTCGGCGGATCGCGCGCCTGGGATGGTGAACGTCGGCAGGAACGCCTGGACGATCGGGCCGATCGCGAAGGCGTAGAGAACGGTGCCGACGCCGGCCGTTCCGCCCAGCAGCCAGCCACTGGCCAGGACCGTCAGTTCGATGCCCGTACGCACAAGGCGGATGGACCAGCCGGTCCGCCGGGCCAGCCCGGTCATCAGGCCATCTCGGGGGCCGGGGCCCAGCCCCGCGCCGATGTACATTGCGCCGGCGATCCCGTTGATCCCGATGGCGGCCGCCAGCGCCAGGACGCGGAGCGGCAGGCCGTTCAGGTCAGGCAGGACCAGCATCGTCAGGTCCATGGCCGTGCCGATCACCAGCACATTGGCGATGGTGCCGATCCCCGGCCTCTGGCGCAGCGGAATCCAAAGCAGCAGCACCAGCGCGCCGACGATGTTCACCAAGAGGCCGATGGAGAGGCCGACCCGCCCGGCCAGCCCCTGGTGGAAGACATCCCACGGATCCAGACCGAGGCCAGCGCGCACCATGAGGCCCATGGCGGCTCCGTAGAGCGACAGGCCGAGCAGCAGTTGGGCGAGGCGTCGGGTCATCAGCATGGCATCCAGATCGTGCCAACTGGCCTTTGAAAATAGAGCCAGTTCTGAGAAGGTGGCGTGCATGAGCTACCGCCGCATCGGTCCGGCCTCGCTGACGCGCCTGCTCGGGGTGTGGCGCGGGGAGAGAACCGGCCCCGCCTATCGCCAACTGGCCGACAGCCTTCGCCTCCTGATCCTGGACGGGCGGTTGCCGCTCGACGTGGTGCTGCCGGGCGAGCGCGAACTGGCCACCGCCCTGGAGGTCAGCCGCACGACCGTGACCGCCGCGCTGGGCCGGCTGCGCGACGATGGCTTCCTCGACCGGCGCCAGGGCGCGGGGGCGCGGACGCGGCTGCCGGCCGGGCCGGGCGAGCGCGGGGTGACGCCGCTTGTCGCGGGCGCGGCGGACGCGAACCTGATCGACATGGCCTCGGCGGCGCCGGCGGCCAGCGACGCGATGCATCAGGCCTATGCCGCGGCGCTCAGCGCCCTGCCAGCCCACCTGCCGCAGCACGGCTACGCGCCCCTGGGCCTGCAGGTGCTGCGCGAGACCATCGCCGCCCGCTACACGCGGCGCGGCCTGCCGACCTCGCCCGACCAGATCATGGTCACCAACGGGGCGCTGCACGCCCTGGCCCTGATGCTGCGCCTGACCTGCGGGCCGGGCGACCGGGTGGTGATCGACCATCCGACCTATCCGCACGCCATCGACGCCATCCAGCGGGCCTCGTGCCGTCCGGCGCCGGTGGGGCTGCCCGGCGAGAGCTGGGATGTTGAGGGTGTCGCCGCCGCCTTCCGCCAGAGCGGGCCGCGCCTGGCCTATTTCATCTCCGACTTCCACAATCCGACCGGCCGCTGGATGAGCGGCGACGTGCGAGCGGCCATCGTCGAGGCGGCGCTGCGGGCGCGCACCACGGTGATCTTCGACGAGACCCTGACCGACCTGTGGCTGGAGGGGCCGGTCGAGCGCTATGGCTTCGCCGAGCCGGAGGAAGGCCTGGTGCGCCTCGGCTCCACCGGCAAGAGCTTTTGGGGCGGGCTGCGCCTGGGCTGGATCCGCGCCGACCTGCAGACGATCCAGGCGCTGTCGCTGCGCCGCTCGTCGCTGGACCTCGGCACGCCGGTGCTGGAGCAACTCGCCGTCGTCCACCTCCTGTCGAACGAGGACGCCGCCCTGGACGCCCGGCGCGCCATGTTGCGGGGCCAGCGCGACCATCTGCTGAGCTGCGTGCGTCGGGCGCTGCCCGACTGGAAGGTGGCTTGCCCCCCGGGCGGCCTGTCGCTGTGGGCCGAGCTGCCGGCGGCGGTGTCGTCCTCGCTGGCGGCCACCTCCGAACGGTTCGGCGTGCGCCTGGCGGCCGGTCCGAGGTTCGGGGTCGACGGGGCGTTCGAGCGCTTCATGCGCCTGCCCTTCACCCAGCCGCCCGAGGTGCTGACCGAGGTAGTGGAGCGCGTCGCCCGCGCCTATGGGCGGCTGCAGCCGGGCTCGACCTCGGCGCGGGCGCAGATGGGGGCGGTGGTCTAGGCGGGCGAGAGCTTCACCGCGGCGTTTGAGGCGCTGGCGAGTCGGCCCAAACGTCAGGTCGATGCTGTCCAGGATGCAATTCAGAGGCGTCTGGCGTGACTACCAGACGCAGGTCCTCGATGAGATGGAGGGCCATCTTGAGAACGGCCGCCTGCACGTCGTCGCGGCGCCGGGCGCCGGCAAGACGGTGCTGGGTCTTGAGATCGTCCGGCGCCTGGGCCGCCGAGCGCTGGTCTTCGCGCCGACCGTCGCCATCCGCGACCAATGGGCCGATCGGCTGACGCCGCTGTTCCTCGACGCACCGCCGGGGCCGGACGACATATCGCACAACCTCGCAGACCTCAGGCCGCTGACCCTGGCGACCTATCAGGCGCTGGACGCGCTCCGGCGTTCAGAGGACGTCGAGCGGCTCGCCCGGGATCTCGACGCTGCCGGGCCCTGCACCCTCGTGCTGGACGAGGCGCACCATCTGCGGCGCGAATGGTGGACCAGCATCGAACGGCTGGCCGCGTCGCTCACGGACGTTCGGATCATCGCACTGACGGCGACCCCGCCTTACGACGCGAGTTTCGCCGAATGGGCCCGCTACGAGAGCGTGTGCGGGCCCATCGATCTGGAAATCGGCATCCCGGAATTGGTCCGCAACGGCGATCTCTGCCCCCACCAGGACCATGTGATCCTGTCCGAACCGACCCAGGACGCGCTCGCCCTGCTCGATGCCCGCCGCCGCGCGATCTCGGAAATCCAGCGCGACCTCTGGGCTGACGGCGAGCTCCTGGATCAGCTTGAGGCTCATCCCTGGCTCCAGAAGCCGCTGGACCATGTCGAAGCGATCCTGGAGGCGCCGGAGATGCTGTCGGCGGTCCTGGTTCTGCTGGGAGGCGCCGGGCGCAAACCGCCACCCGCGCCGCTCAAGCTCCTCGGTGTCTCGGCCAAGCGGCTGCCCAGGCCGTCGTTCGTCTGGCTGGAGACCTTTCTGAACGGCGTCCTGGCCCAGCACGCGGCCACGTTCGTGGTGGGACCGAAACGATCCAACGCCCTGCGGCTCCGTCTCCACCAGCAGGGCCTGATCGAGGGAGGCCGCGTTCGGCTGAACGAGGCCCGGTCGATCTTCCAGCTCATGGCGGGCAGCCGTGCAAAGCTGGAGAGCGTCGCTGGGATCGCACGGGCGGAAGACGGCGCGCTGGGCGAGGCGCTGCGGATGGTGATCCTCTCGGACCACATCCGCGCCGCCGACCTGCCGACCGACACCGGCAGTCGGTTCGAGCCGGCCAAGTTGGGGGTCGTGCCGATCTTCGAACACCTGCGGCGCGAGGGTGTCGCGGCGGGCTTCGTCGGCGTCCTCACCGGCACGCTGGTGATCCTCCCTCGCGACGCATTGCCGAAGTTGGAGACGCTCGCCGCGGCCGGGCGCGCGATCCGGACCTTCGATCTGCCGGGCTGCCCGCAGCACGTGCGTGTGGAACTCGTCGGGGGAAATCAATCGCGCCTGGTCCAGTTGGTGACCGCGCTGTTCCAGCGCGGCGACGTCCGCATCCTGGTGGGCACCCAATCCCTGCTGGGCGAAGGATGGGACGCTCCGGTGCTGAACAGCCTGGTTCTCGCCAGCAACACCGCGTCGTTCATGCTGTCGAACCAGATGCGGGGCCGCGCCATACGCATCGAGCCCGGCAACCAGGGCAAGGTCGCCAATATCTGGCACCTCGCGACCGTGGAACCCCCCTCACGCGGCTTCGTGGCAGAGGCGTCGGACTTCGTGAGTTGGGGCGCCTTGATGGACGAGGGCCCACCGGGCCTGTCGGACCTCATGCACCTCCGGCGACGGTTCCGCGCCTTCGAGGGCATTTCCAACGACGAACGCTCCACCCTGATCGAGAGCGGTGTCGGCCGCCTGGGTCTGAGGCTCGCGCCGGACTTTCGGGCGACCAATGCGCAGACCCTCGCCGCCGCGGCCGACCGGGAGGCCATCGCACGGCGGTGGGCCGTGTCACTGGGCGCTGGTGGAACGCGCGCGCGGGTCCGCGAGACGGCGGCGCCGAACTATGCGCCGCAGGCGCTGACCTGGCCCGATACCCTGCATGCGCTGGGCTGGTCGGCCATGTGCGCCGCGACATTCGCGGCGTTCGAGCAGGTCGGCGGCCTGGAAGGCCTGCAGGACCTCGGGACCATCGGCATGATTCTGGCCGGCGCGGCGGCGATGGCCGCGTTGCCCGACCTTGCGAAGGCCGGCCTGCTGGTCTGGCGCAGTGGTACGGTGGAGGCCAGTCTCGCCCAGGTGGGGCAAGTGGTGCTCACGACGATGGTCCAGGCGGGCCTTGCGAGCCCGGCGGATCTGGAGAACGGTCGCTTCGAGATCCGCACCAGCCTGGACGGACGAAAGGACGTTGTCCTTCACGGCGTGAGCCGCAGCGTCGAGCGGCAGGTGATGCAGGCGATCGCCGAGATCCTGGGACCCGTCCAGAACCCGCGCTTCCTGGTCCTCCGTCATAGTCGGTTCGGCCTGCGCACGCGGACCGACTACCACGCCGTCCCTGCGGCGCTCGGCGTCCGCAAGGCCTGGGCCGAGACGTTCGCCAGGTTATGGCGGCAGAGGGTCGGACCGTCGCGGCTGGTCGCGACACGGACGTCAGAGGGGCGGCGCGTGCTACTGCGGGCTCGTGCCACGTCCATGGCGGCGGGTTTCCAGCGCTCGGTCGACCGGCGCTCGGCGTGGCTCTGACGGCCGTCGGCCCGTGGGACAGTGCGGCCGCCCTGGCGAAGGCCGCGTAGCAGTGGCTCCCACCATCGGTCGACGTGGCGTCGGCGTCTCCGTTCCGCAGCGGCACGCTTGCGGGATGGGCCAGCCGGGGCATAGTTCCGCCCGAACGCCGATCATTCGAGAAGTCGGCTGCGGGAGAGGGCGTTATGAGGATCATCGGGCTGGGTCTGGCCTTGGCCGCCGCCGTGTCGCTAACCGGCTGCCAGAAGGGCGCGTCGGGCAATGTCGACGCCAAGCGGCTGGAGGCCGCGGCCGGCAACGCCGAGTGGCTGTCGTACGGCAAGGACTACAACGAGCAGCGCTTCAGCCCACTCGACAAGGTCAACGCGTCGAACGTCCAGAAGCTGGGCCTGGCGTGGTACGCCGAGTTCGACACCGACCGCGGCCAGGAGGCGACGCCCCTGATGGTCGACGGGGTGCTCTACACCTCGACCGCGTGGTCCAAGGTGTTCGCCTTCGACGCCAAGAGCGGCAAGCTGCTCTGGAAGTACGATCCGGGTGTGGAGGGCGCGAAGGGCTTCGACGCCTGCTGCGACGTGGTCAACCGCGGTGTCGCGGTATGGAAGGGCAAGGTCTACGTCGGCACGATCGACGGCCGCCTGATCGCGCTGGACGCCAAGACCGGCAAGGTGGCCTGGAGCCAGCAGACCACCGACACCTCCAAGCCCTACACGATCACCGGCGCGCCGCGCGTGGTGAAGGACAAGGTGCTGATCGGCAACGGCGGCGCCGAGTACGGCGTGCGCGGCTACATCTCGGCCTATGACGCCGCGACCGGCAAGCTGGTCTGGCGCTTCTTCACCACCCCCAACCCGAACGGCCAGCCCGATGGCGCGGCCTCTGACAAGGTGATGGCCGAAAAGGCGAACGCCACTTGGTCGGACGGCGAGTGGAAACAGACGGGCGGCGGCGGAACGGCCTGGGATTCCATGGCCTACGACCCGCAGCTCGACATCATGTACTTCGGCATCGGCAACGGCACGCCCTGGAATCACCAGAAGCGGTCGGGCGGCAAGGGCGACAACCTGTTCCTCTCGTCGATCCTGGCGCTGAAGCCGGACACCGGCGAGTACGTCTGGCACTACCAGACCACGCCGGCCGAGAGCTGGGACTACACCGCCACCCAGCACATCATGCTGGCCGACCTGAACATCGGCGGGAAGCCGCAGAAGGTGCTGATGCAGGCGCCGAAGAACGGCTTCTTCTATGTGATCGACCGGGCGACCGGGAAGCTGATCTCGGCCAAGCCCTACACCAACATCAACTGGGCGACGGGCGTGGACATGGCCACGGGCCGCCCGATCGAGGCGCCCGGTGCGCGCTACAAGACCTCCATGAACCTGCAGGTGCCGGGTCCTCTGGGGGCGCACAACTGGCAGCCCATGGCGTTCAACCCGAAGACCGGCCTGGTCTACATCCCGCTCAACGTCACGCCGTTCGCCTACGCCGACGACAAGGGCGGCAGCTACAAGGCCGGCGCCTGGAACGTGGGCGTGGACTTTGTGATCAATTCGCTGCCTACCGACCAGGCGCAGCTCGCGGCGCTGACCTCGATGATCAAGGGCCAGCTCGTGGCCTGGGATCCGGTCAACCAGAAGGCGGTCTGGACCGTCGACCACCCCTACTTCTGGAACGCGGGCGTGCTGTCGACCGCAGGCGGACTGGTGTTCCAGGGGGCGGCCGAAGGCGCCTTCTCGGCTTACGACGCCGCTTCGGGCAAGGCGCTCTGGACCTACAAGACCGGCAACGGGGTGATCGCCGCGCCGATGACCTACGAACTGGGCGGCGAGCAGTATGTGGCGGTGATGGTGGGCGTGGGCGGCGGTGGCCAGATCTCGGCCCCGGCGTCGATGCCGACCCGGCCGCGCCTGCCCGGGCGTCTGCTGGTGTTCAAGGTGGGCGGGACGGCCAAGGCCCCCGACTTCCCGGCGCCGGCCCAGGCCCCGCCGATCGACGTGGCCAACATCGCCTCCACCGGCGACGTGCAGCACGGCTTCGAACTGTTCCACAAGAACTGCCAAGTCTGCCACGGACCCAATGCGTCGGGCGCGTGGCTGCCCGACCTGAAGCGCTCGCCCATGATCATGACGGCCGACAACTGGAAGGGCGTGGTCATCGACGGCGCCAGCGCCAGCCGCGGCATGGCCAGCTTCTCGCGCTTCCTGTCGGCGAAGGATGCGGAGGACATCCGCGCCTATGTGCTGACCGAGGCGCGGAAGGCGGCGCAGGCGAGCGCACCGCCCCCGCCTACGCCGGCGGGGTAGGGGCGTAGAGTTGCTCCCCCGCTGGGGGAGCTGTCGGCGAATGCCGACTGAGGGGGTCCTCAACCGCCGTGGAGGAAGCCCCCTCCACCGCTTCGCGGTCCCCCTCCCCCTGATGGGGAGGAATTAGAGGACCGCCGCGAACTGGTCGACGATCCAGTCGGCCTGCTCGTCGGTGAGGATCAGCGGCGGGGCGATGCGGATGGTGTGCTCGTGGGTCTCCTTGGCCAGCAGCCCACGGGCCTGCAGAGCCTCGCAGACCCGGCGCGCGCCGCCAGCGTCATGCTGCAGCTCGACGGCGATCATCAGGCCGCGGCCGCGGACCTCCTTCACCGACGGCGTGGCGATGGCGGCCAGGTTCGCCTGGAGCCGGGCGCCGACGCGGGCGGCGTTCTCGATCATGCCCTCCTCGGTCAGCACCTTCAGCGCCGCCCGGGCGATCGCGCAGGCCAGCGGGTTGCCGCCGAAGGTGGAGCCGTGCTCGCCGGGATGCAGGACGCTCATCACTTCGGTGTTCGAGAGCACGGCCGAGACCGGGTAGAAGCCGCCCGACAGCGCCTTGCCGATCAGGGTGAGGTCGGCCTCGATGCCCTCGTGCTCTTCGGCCAGCAGCTTGCCGGTGCGGCCCAGGCCCGTCTGGATCTCGTCCAGGATCAGGATCACGTTGTGGCGGGTGCAGAGCTCGCGCACGCGCTTCAGGTAGCCGGCCGGCGGGATGATCACACCCGCCTCGCCCTGGATCGGCTCGACCAGGAAGGCGACGGTGTTCGGACCGATGGCGGCCTCCAGGGCGTCGGCGTCGCCGAACGGGACCATCCGGAACCCCGGTGCGAAGGGGCCGAAGCCGCCGCGCGACTGGGGGTCGCTTGAGAAGCCCACGATGGCCACGGTGCGGCCGTGGAAGTTGTCGGCGGCGACGATGATCTCGGCCTGGCCGTCGGGCACGCCCTTGACCTCGTAGCCCCACTTGCGGGCGACCTTCAGCGCCGTCTCCACCGCTTCGGCGCCCGAGTTCATCGGCAGCACCTTGTGGCTGTTGGTCAGCGCGCAGAGCTCTTCGTAGAACGGAGCGAGCTGGTCGTTGCGGAACGCCCGCGACGTCAGGGTCAGGCGCTGGGCCTGCTCGGTCATGGCGGCCAGGATCTTCGGGTGACAGTGGCCCTGGTTCACCGCGGAATAGGCCGACAGGCAGTCGAGGTAGCGGTTGCCGTCCACGTCCCAGACGTAGGTCCCCTCGCCGCGGGTCAGTACGACGTCGAGAGGCTTGTAGTTCTTGGCGCCGTACTGGGCCTCGGTCTCGATGTACCGGCTGGCGAGCGAGCGCTTGAGGGCGATGTCGTTCACGGGGGCGGCTCCTATTCGGCGGCGTGGAGGTGGGCGGCGGGGATGGAGGTGCGGTCGAGGCGGAGCGTCATGCAGTAGGAGGCGCCGCCCGAGAGGATGAAGGGCGACAGGTCCACCTCGGTCAGGCTGTAGCCACGGCCCAGCAGGGTGCGGCGCAGGCTCTCGGGCGCCTGGGCCATGATGATGCGGGCGTCCAGGTTCACGGCGTTGACGCAGAAGGCCGCGGCCTCCTCAGGCGTCGCCTCGATGCGCTGGCTTTCGGGGATGCGGGCGCGGATCGTGGCGAGCGCCTCGGGCGTGAAGGCCAGCGGGTAGTAGAGCACCTTGCCGCCCGCCAGCGGGCAGAAGCAGGTGTCGAGGTGGTAGAACTGCTCGGTGGCCAGTTCGAGCGCGACCGTCTCGTGGCCAAAGGTCTTGCGGATCACCGGGATCGCGGCGCGGCTGGAGCGCGGGCCGTGGCCGCACCAGAACAGCTTGCGGTCGGCGTCCCAGATCGCGTCGCCGGCGCCTTCGTGGAACAGGCCCTCGGGTAGGTCGACGATCTCGCGCACCAGGCCGCGGGTCTTCAGGCGCTGGAACACCGAGCGCAGGATGGGCTCCTCGCCCTGGCGCTCGGGATACCGGAAGCGGGCCAGCAGCACCTTGCCGTCCAGCACCACGGCGGCGTTAGCCGGGAACACCAGGTCGGGGAGGCCCTTCACGGCCTCGATGGTCTCCACATGCGCGCCGGCGGCGACCAGCGCGGCGCGCAGGGCAGCCGAGCCGGCGCAGGCGGCCTCGGCGTGGGCGGGCGTCCAGCCCTTCGGGTCCATCCACGGGTTGATCCGGTAGCTCACGTCGAAGCAGCCGGGATCGGTCATGAGGAAGGTGGGGCGGTCCATGCGCACTCCTGCTGGGTCGTCAGCAGAAGCGTGGCTCGGGGTCGCGCTAGCGTATAGTTCCCAAGCTGATACATAACGCTGATCATATTGGCGTATTGTCAGGCTGGGGTCGCGATGTGATCGACGAACTGGACCAAAGTCTGATCGCGCTGCTTCGCGCTGATTCCCGCATGCCGGCCGCCAGCCTGGCCAAGGCGCTGAAGGTCTCGCGCGGCACGATCCAGAACCGTATCGAGCGGCTCGTCTCGCGTGGGGTGGTGCAGGGTTTCACCATCAAGACCCGCCCCGACGTCGAGGCCAACCGCGTGCGTGCGGTCATGACCATCGCCATCGAGGGCGAGCGCTCGGGGGCGGTGGTGAAGGCGCTGAAGGGTTTCCCCGAGGTCTCCGCCGTGCACACCACCAACGGCCGCTGGGACCTTGTGGCCGAACTGGACGTGGAAACCCTGCAGGCCTTCAGCGGCGCCCTGGACCGCATCCGCCAGATCGAGGGGATCGCCTCGACCGAGACCTCGATCCTGCTGGCGACGCAGAAGATGTGAGGCCTGGGACTCTCCAACCGCCTTCGGGCTAAGCTCGACCCATGAACGCGCCCTTCAAGACCGACGCGCTGCCCACGTGGCGGCTGGACGACCTCTATGCCGGTCGCGAAGACCCGAGGATCGAGGCGGATCTGGTCGAGGCCGAGCGGCTGAACGGGGAACTGGCGAAGCTGGAAGGGCGGCTGATCGCCACCCGCGACCGGCCGGCCGAGCTGGGCGGGATCATCGACCGTGGCATCGAGCTCTACGAAGAGGCCACCAACGCCATGTGGAGCGTCGGGGCCTATGGCTCGCTGTCGGCCTCGGTGGCGCGGGACGACGCGGCCTGGGCCAAGTTCGAGGCCGACTTGCGGGCGCGCTCGTCCCAGATCGCGTCACTCAGCCTGTTCTTCACGCTGGAGATCAACCAGCTCGACGACGTGGAGCTGGAGGCGGCGCTGAAGGCCCACAAGCCGGCCCAGCGCTGGCGGCCCTGGCTGCGCCGGGTGCGGGCCGGACGGCCGCACGAGCTGTCGCCCGAGCTGGAGAAGATCCTGCTGGACAAGGCGCCGGCCACCGCCAACTGGGGCCGCCTGTCGGACGAGATCCTGGCCACGCTGAGCGCCAAGGTGGGCGGCCGCACGCTGACCCTGTCCGAACTCCTCAACACCATGTCGAGCCCCGACGCAGCCCAGCGCAAGGCGGCCGCCGCGGCGCTGGCCAAGGCGCTGGCCGAGCGCGCTTCGACGCTGGCGCTCAGCCTCAACACCCTGGCGTTCGAGAAGCAGGTCGAGGACCGCTGGCGCAAGTTCGCCACGCCGGCGGCCGCGCGCCACCTGGCCAACGAGGTCGACGCCGACGCGGTCGAGGCGCTGGAGGCCGCCGTCGTCGACGGCTACGCCTCGGTCAGCCACCGCTACTATGCGCTGAAGGCCAAGGCGCTGGGCCGGACGCACCTGGACCACTGGGACCGCAATTGCCCGCTGGATACCACCCCGCCGCGCACCTACTCCTGGGCGCAGGCCAAGAGCGTAGTGCTGGAGAGCTTCGACGCCCTGGCGCCTCAGTTCGCCAAGACCGCCGAGACCTTTTTCGCCCAGCCGTGGATCGATGCCCGGCCGCGGCCCGGCAAGCAATCTGGCGCCTATTCACATTCCGTCACGGCGACCCGGCACCCCTATGTCTTCATGAACTACATGGGCGAGCGGCGCGACGTGCTGACCCTGGCGCACGAACTGGGCCACGCCGTGCACCAGACGCTATGCAAGCCACTGGGCACCCTTTTGGCCGACACGCCGCTGACCCTGGCCGAGACGGCGTCGATCTTCGGCGAGGGTCTGGTGTTCGAGAAGCTGCTGGCCGAGGCGCCGAAGGCCGAGCGGCGCGGCCTGCTCGCCGGCAAGATCGAGGACGGGATCAACACGGTGATCCGCCAGATCGCCTTCCATCGTTTCGAAACCCGCTTCCACGCCGCACGCCTCCAGGGCGAGCTGTCGGCCGATCAGATCGGAGGCCTGTGGATCGAGATCATGGCCGAGAGCCTGGGCCCGGCGGTGAAGCTGGACAAGGGCTACCGCCACTACTGGGCCTACGTCAGCCACTTCGTCCACGCACCGTTCTACGTCTACGCCTATGCGTTCGGCGATCTGCTGGTGCGCGGGCTGATGGAGAAGCGGCGCGAGGACCCTAAGGCGTTCGCGCCGCTCTACGAGAAGCTCCTGGCCGGCGGCGGGACCAAGACCTACGTCGAGGCCTTGGCTGCGTTCGGGCTGAACCCGCGAGAGAAGGCGTTCTGGGCGGCTGGCGTGAAGCAGCTGGAGCGGCTGGTGGACGAGTTCGAGGCGCTGGTCTGATCCTCAGGCCTTCGACCAGGCCTCCCAGAGGAGCTGGCCGCCGACCAGGATCATGAGGACGTAAATCAGGGTGTAGAAGCGGCCCGGGTCGATGCGGCGAACAAGCCAGACGCCGGCGACGGTGCTGGCGATGGCGATCGGCAGCAGGGCGGCGGCGGTCAGCAGGTTCTGCGGCGTGAACTGGCCCAGCGCCCAATAGGCCGGAACCTTGATCCAGTTGATGGTGGCGAAATAGATCGCCGTGGTGCCGACCAGGCTGGCGGGCGGCAGAGCCTTGGGCAGGACCCACATCTGGAACGGCGGCTGGCCGGCGTGGGCGATCTGGCTGGTGAAGCCCGAGGCGGCGCCCAGGCCGACGCCGAGAAGTGTGTCGGCGGCGGGGTGGATGTTGCGCGGCGTAGCGATCCGGCCGCCGCGCGCGACCCAGAGCCGGTGCGCCGCGAACAGGATCGAGATGGCGCCGAGCACCGCCAGGATGGTGACCGGCGAGACCCTTGCCGCCAGCAGATAGCCCGCGAGGATGCCGACGGCGGCTCCCGGCAGCATGATCGCCAGGGTGCGTCCGTCCCACGTCTTCCGGAACGCCCAGACGCCGACCACATCCTGGACAATGAGGATCGGCAGCAGGATCGCGGCCGCCTGCACCGGGGATATGGCCAGGGCGAGCAGCGGCATGGCGACCGCGCCGACCCCCGAGAACCCGCCCTTCGCCAGGCCCATCAGGACAACGGCCGGAACCGCCAGGGCATAGAACAGCGGGTCCTGAAGCATGGCCCTGCACCTAGCGGCGTGACGCGATGGCTGCAATCGCGGGGAGTCGACGCCGTGAGTTGCGCCGCGCGGGAACCTAATCTGTGTTGGACCGTATAGCGGCCATGCCCACGGCCAAGATTCTCATCGTTGAGGACGAGTTCGTCGTCGCCGCCAACCTCGAAGCCATTCTCGCGGAGCGCGGCCACGAGTCGGTCGGGATCGCACCGGACCTGCGCACTGCCATGGAACTGGCGGCGGAGGCTCCCGATCTCGCGCTGGTGGACGTGAACCTGCGCGATGGCGAGACGGGCCCGCAGATCGCCGAGCGCCTGCGCGAGCGTGGCGTGGCCGTGCTCTTCGTCACTGCCAATCCGCGGATGCTCGAAGGGGCGAAGGCCGACGCGATCGGCGTTCTGACGAAGCCCTGCGACGAAGAGCTGGTGGCCGCCGCCGTGGAGTATGCGCTGAGCGCGCGGCACGGCATCCCGTTGCCCTCGCCGCCGGCCGGCCTGACGCTGCTGCGAGCGGCCTGACGCTCCTCAGCGCCGGCGCAGGTGCGCGGCGGGCAGTTCCATATCCACTCTCAGCCCTGTCGGTCGCCATTCGCGACGCATCACGCCGCCGAGCTGCTGGACGATGCTCAGCTCGGCCAGGCGCGAGCCGAACCCCTCACGTGTCGGCGGGCTCGCGATGGGCGGGCCGCCCTCCTCGCGCCAGCAAAGCCGCAGGGTTGGCCCGACCGCCTCGACCGTGACGGTGACGCGGCCTCCCGGCTTGGAGAGCGCACCGTACTTCGCGGCGTTGGTGGCGAGTTCGTGAAAGGCCAGCGCGATCGGCGTCGCGCCCCGATCGTCGACGAACGCGTCGTCGCCTTCGACAACGATCTGGCCTTCGTCGAAAGCGGGATAGGGGCGGAAGATCTCGGTCAGCAGCCCCCGTAGCGTGGAGTCCCCCAGCTCAGGCCGAGATTGCTCACTGTGGGGACGCGCGAACTCGTGAGCTCGACCCAGGGCCGCGATGCGGTGCTGCAGATCCTTCGCCCAGGGCTTCAGCTGAGGCTCGTGGCGGCTGGTCAGGCCGATGAGGCCCGAAATGACGGCGAAGATATTCTTGATGCGGTGGCTGAGCTCGCGACTGAGCAGCTCGTTCTGCTCGGCGGCCCGCTTGGCCTGGTCGATGTCCGTGCACGTGCCGATCCAGCGCGTGATCCGCCCCGCCTCGTCCCGCACCGGCAAGGCGCGGCCGAGGGTCCAGCGATATTCGCCGCTGTGGTGGCGCAGCCGGTACTCGATCTCATAGGGCTCGCCCGTCTCCAGGCAGCGACGCCATAGCCCCCACGCGCGCGGCTGATCGTCGGGGTGGAACATTCCGTTCCAGCCTTCGCCGTCGGTCGAGCCCCGCGGAACGCCGGTGAACTCGTACCAGCGCGCGTTGTAGTAATCGTGGAAGCCGTCCGGCCGCGTCGACCACACCATCTGCGGCATGGCGTCGGTGAGCACCTGAAGCGTCGCCTGGGTCTGGCTGGCGTCGTCCGCGGGCCCTGCGGGGACCCACGGGACATCGACAACCGTGTCGCTGCCGGGTTGGCGAACGCCGCTAGGCTCGGATGTATCGGACACGATGTACCTTGATTGATTACTGGTCGCCGGTCCGCTCGCCCTACGACGAAGCCGATCCCGCGGATTTCACCACGGGAGTTAGCGGAAACCCAAGAACCCCAGGACGAGCAATACAATGACCACGAGGCCGACGAGATAGATGATCCGGTTCATATGGGCTCCTTAACCCGTGTTAAGGTTCCGCTTGAGAAACGGTTCCCGGGCGGCGCATTCACGTTGCGCCCGCGAGCGGGCTGGCCGACCATGGCCGGCGGCCAACGGGGGACCTCATGACGTTCAAGCTTACCGCAGCGATCGCCGCATCGCTGGCCCTGCCCTGCGCCGCAGCGCGGGCGGCCGAGCCGACTGTCCTGCCGTTGAGCGAGACCGAGCAAGCGAAGCCCACACTCCCCGAAATCCTGAGCCTGCGAGACCGCGCCAAGGTGATCGACGCCATCCTTGCGGGGCGGCTGGACACCGTGGTTCCCAAGCTGATGCGCGAGCAGGGCGTCGACATGTGGGTGTTGGTGGCCCGCGAGTACCTGGAGGATCCGGTCGTCGCCACGATGCTGGACGCCGAGAGCCTGCGGGCGCGCCGCCGGACCATCCTGATGTTCTTCGATCCCGGCGGGGGCAAGCCCATCGAGCGGCTGACCGTCAGCCGATACGGCCTGGGCGGCCTGTTCAAGCCCGTGTGGAATCCGGACCAGCAGCCCGATCAATGGAAGGCGCTGGCCGAGGCCATCGCGGCGCGCAATCCGAAGAAGATCGCCATCAACACCTCCTCGCTCACCGCGTTCGGCGATGGCCTGACCCATAGCCAGCACGAGGACATGGTCGCCGCGCTGGCGCCGGCCTATCGCTCGCGGTTGGTGTCGGGCGAGAAGCTGTCGGTGGGTTGGCTGGAGACCCGCACGCCTCTGGAGATGAAGTACTATCCGGGCATCGTGCGCCTCGCGCACGCCGTGATCGCCGAGGGATTCTCGACCAAGGTGATCAAGCCCGGCGTCACCACCACCGACGACGTCGTCTGGTTCTGGCGCGAGCGCCTGGCGCGGCTGGGGATCGACACCTGGTTCCATCCCTCGGTGGGCGTCACCCGCCAGGACGTGAAGGAGCTGCTCGAGGGAGACACGGTCATCCAGAAGGGCGACCTGCTCTGGTGCGACTTCGGGGTGACCTATCTGCGGCTCAACACCGACACCCAGCACCTGGCCTATGTGCCGAAAGACGGCGAGACCGACGCGCCTGCCGGGCTGAAGGCGGGACTGGCGGCGGCCAACAAGATCCAGGACGCGGTTCGCGCGGCCTATGCCGTCGGCCGAAGCGGCAACGATGCGCTGAAGATCGCGCGCGACACATCGCTCGCCCAGGGACTGAAGCCGTCGATATACTCCCACCCGCTGGGCTACCACGGCCACGGCGCCGGCCCGGCCATCGGCATGTGGGACGACCAGACCGGCGTGCCGCACGGCGCACAGGCGATCCACGCCGACACCGTCTGGTCGATCGAACTCTCGGCCTTCGCGCCGGTCCCGGAGTGGGGCGGCCAGGAGGTCCAGTTCCGCACCGAGGAGGACGCCTTCTACGACGGCAAGACGGTGCGGTTCCTCGATGGTCGCCAGACCGAACTGACGCTGGTCCGGTAGCGGGCTACTCCCGCACCAGATCCAGCACCCAGTTGTCCTCCCAGGTGCGGCCGCCATCGACGGAGAACGACTGGACGAAGTGGGCCTTGTCCTTGCCCTGGTGGCTCCAGACGTAGCGAACGAATATCGCGCGGCCGCCGAACACCTCATAGTCGTAGAGCTCGCCGACGCCGTTCCTGAACTTCCCGATGGTGGCCGGCAGACCGAGCGCGCCGTTGGCGGCGTCGACCAGATAGATGCTCCACTCGCCGCTCTTGGGATTGTAGAGCCTTAGCGTCTGCCCGTCGTAGCGCTTGCCCTCTTTGGTCACGACGTCGAAGTCCTCGAAGTTGCCGCGCCCGCCCGCGATTTTCCGCGTCTTGGATGTGCCGGTGTACTCGAGCCAGGTGGTCGAGCCCGACAGCGGCTTCTCCAGCTTGCGAAGATGGGCCTTCCAGTCGCCGATCAGGAAGTCGAAGCCACCCCAGCCATCGGGGTCGTCCGCGGTGTTGGCGGGGGGAGCGGGCGGCGAGGCGGGCGCGCCGACCAAGGTGGGTTGCTGAGCTAGGGCCGGCTGGGCGGCGAGGACCGCCGCGGCGAGCGCGGCGGCTTGGATCAGGCGATGCATGGAACCCTCCGTGTCTTTGGTGAGGGCGTTATGCGGGCCTAAAGCTGACAGCTGGCGTCAGGTTTTGTCGGCCGCGTACATTTTTGTCAGGCTTCCCGCGATCTCGGCCATGCGGGCCCGCAGTTCCGGCGGTTCCAGGACCTCGGCGTCGGTTCCGAGCTTCATGAAGTCGGAGGCGGCGTGCTCGAGGGACTCGATGGGAATGGTGACGGTCGCCCACCCGGCGGCGTCGAAGTCGGTGGCGGCGCGGGCGGCCCGTTCGGCCAGGGGGCTGACATTGCAGACGAGGCGCAGGCCCACGGGTGACAGCCGCAGCACAGCCTCCGTCTTGTAGAGCCGGTCCTCGAAGTCCTTCACCCACGACCGCCAATAGCCGGCCAAGTCGAACGCCGTGGGCCGCTCGAACGTCTCGGGCCGCAACTCCAGCGACTGGATATTCGAGACGCGATAGGTGCGCGGCTTGCCGCCCGATTGGGCGACCAGGTACCAGACGCCCGCCTTGAGGGTGAGGCCCATCGGCTCCAGCTCGCGTTCGACGACGCCCGCCCAGCTGTCGTAGCGCACCTTGATCCGCCGCGCGTTCCAGACCGCCTCGGCGATCTGCGGCAGCACGTCGGTCTGCTCGGCGTTTCGATACCAGCCGATGGGATCGAGGTGGAAGCGGCTGCCGATCCGCGCCGCGCCGGTGCGCCCCTCGGCGGGCAGGGCGGCCAGCAGCTTCAGCTGGGCCGCGGCCATCGCGTCGCCCAGGCCCAGGTCGGCGGCTGGGCCCGGCAGGCCGGACAGGAACAAGGTCTCGGCCTCGGCGGCGCTGAGGCCGGTCAGCCGGGTGCGGTATCCCTCCAGCAGTTGGAAGCCGCCAGAGCGGCCGCGATCGGCATAGACCGGCACCCCGGCGGCGCTGAGGTGGTCGATGTCCCGATAGATGGTTCGGACGGAGGTCTCGAACTCGTCGGCCAGCGCCTGGGCCGTCATCCGGCCGCGGGTCTGGAGCAGAAGCAGGATCGAGAGCAGGCGGCTCGCACGCATCCGGCCACCCTAGCAGGCAAACCCGACACGCTGTGTCAGCTATTGCGGCGCGGGATGTCGTTGCGCGGCCGTCGGGCGAACCAGCCGCCGACCACGCAAGAGGGCTCGCCATGGCGGACGGTGACGGTGGTGCGCTTGCCTGGGCCGGGCTGGAAGACGACCTTCCGCGAGCCGGTGTCCACCGCCACGGCGCCAGGGCCGCTGAACTGGCAGACGCTGTAGCTCTCCGGGTTCATGAAGCCCGTCTCGCGAAAAGCCGAGCAGCTGACGTCGCCGAGATGCCGGGTGAACTCGATCTTGTTGTAGGTGAAGGTCCTCGGGGTCTTGTGGCCAACGACCCGCAGATCTGGAGCCGCGACGACAGGGCAGGCCGGCCCCTCGATGGTCCACAGCTTCCGCTCGGCCTCCGCGCCCGCCCAGGTACGATAGACGTCGATAGCCGGCATGGCGATGAGCATCAGCAGGATGCCGCCCAGGCCCGCGTGCTGCAGGAAGGCGTCCCGCCGCGACGGCTTGCGCAACGCCCGGATCGCCTCGATCACGACACGGCTCCCGAATTACAGATGTAGAAAGTTACACGTGTAATCTCAGCGCGCAAGTAGGCTTCCCAACGCCCTCGCTGCGGTTAAGCTCGGCCGCCACGAGCGGGAGGCGCTGTTGAGCAAGGAACCGCGGGCCGGATGGCTCTCCCGGCTAGCGCCGGGTGTGCGCAAGGCGCTGGGCAAGCCAGAGGTCCCGGACGACCTCTGGCTGCGCTGCCCCGCCACGGGCGACATGGTCTATCGGCCGGACGTCGAGGCCGCGCTGTGGGTGACGCCCGCCGGCCACCACCTGCGGCTCAACGCGGCGCAGCGGCTGGCGGTGACCTTCGACGAGGGCGTCTTCGAGCGGCTGGCCTCGCCGACGGTCCCGGACGATCCGCTGGGGTTCGTGGGCGACAAGGCCTACGCCGACCAGATCGTGGCGGCGCGCGAGGCCAGCGGCGAATATGACGCCATGGCGCTGGCGGTCGGGGCGGTCGGCGGCGAGGAAGCGGTGGTCGCCGTGCAGGACTTCTCGTTCCTGGGCGGTTCCCTCAGCCGGGCGGTGGGCGAGGCGTTCGTCGAGGCGGCGCGGACGGCCGCGGCCCGTAAGCTGCCCTTCGTGCTGTTCACGGCGACCGGCGGTGCGCGCATGCAGGAAGGCACACTGTCGCTGATGCAGATGGCGCGGACGACCCTGGCGCTGAACGAGTTGAAGGGCGCGAACCTGCCCTATGTGGTGGTGCTGACCGATCCCACGACCGCCGGGGTGATGGCGTCGTACGCCATGCTGGGCGACCTGCATGTGGCGGAGCCCGGCGCCCTGATCGGCTTCACCGGCCGCCGCGTGATCGAGCAGACCATACGCGAGACCCTGCCGGACAACTTCCAGCGGGCGGAGTTCCTGCAGGAACGGGGCATGGTGGACCAGATCGTACGGCGCGCCGACCTTCCGGCCGTGCTGGGCAGCTATCTGAAGACCCGTCGTCTCGGCCGCGAACGCGCCGCCTAGCGCCGGCGGCTTCAGATGGCGCCGACCTGACCCGGTCGGCAGGATCGATCTGCTTGGTTTAGAGCGCGTCTCGGCCCGAAGCCGGCTTCCGCTTTCGCCCAACGCGCTCTAGCCGCGGCCCCAGGTCTCGTTTGCGCCCTTTCGCCGGCTCGGCGCCGCGGGGGGCAACTCGGGCCGTGGGCCGGGCCGGCCGAAATGCCAGCCTTGGCCGAACTTCACGCCCAGGCCGGCGACACGCTGGGCGACGTCCTCGGTCTCGATCATCTCGGCCACCGTGGCCACGCCCAGTTCCGCGCACAGTTCGGCGAGGCGCTTCAGCAGCGTCACGTCGCGGGGACGCGTGTCGAGCGCACGAACGAAGCGGCCGTCAAACTTGAGAACGTCGGCCTCCAGCTCGCGAAGATAGTCCAGTGACGCCGATCCCGCGCCGAAGTCGTCAAGGCAGACCACGTGCCCTGCCGCGCGCAGGCGCTGGATCTCGGCGTTGGCTGCCCCGAGGTCCGACAGCCGATGACTTTCGGTGACCTCCAGCAGGAGCCGCGGTCGCAGGTGCGGGAACGCGATCGTCGTCTGGAGAACGTCTTCCACGAACCCTGACGTCTCCAGCGAAAACGCGCTGATGTTGGCCGCGATGCGGGTCTCGGGCGGGGAGTCGCGCAGCATCGCCACCACGCTCTTCACGATGGCGAGGTCGAACTCGACGACCAGGCCCAGTTCCTCGGCGAGCTTGATCGTGGCCGCCGGGCCTCCGCCACTCTCGAAGCGCGTCAGCGCCTCGTAGTGGTGCACGCCGCGCGTCCGAAGGTCGACCACGGGTTGATAGACCAACTCGAAGCGGCCGTTGCGGACCATGTCCTTGAAGCGCTTCGAGTCGGCGACGGTCTGACGCAGCGCCGCCTCGAAACCCTGAGCGGCGGCGGAGGGCCCGTCCTCGATGCAGCGGTCCAGGGCGTAGCGGATCGCCCGCAGGCTCTCGCCGGGCGCCGCCGGATCCAGGGCCAGCTCGCCCGAAGACATCTCGACGCCGGGGCCGGCGAGCTCGCGGATGCGCTCAGCGAGCGCTTCCGGGCCCGCGGGACCCGACCGCAGCATGGCGAAGCGTTCGGAGCCGAGGTCGGCCGCCGGCGCGCCGCCGTACGAGGCCGCGCGAAGAACGGCCGCCAGCTTGCGCCGAGCGGTCTCGGCGGCCTCGGCGTCCATCGCCGCGAGGGCCGGAGCCAGGCCGGTGAATTCCAGCAGGTCGACGTGCAGCGGCGTGCCGGTCTGTTCGGCGTGCGTCAGCAGCCCGAGCGCCGCGGTCTCGAAGTCCTCGCGGCTGGCCAGACCGGACGCGTCGACCTGAACCTCGGTGGGACTCGGTTGCCAGAGGCTGAGGGCGACGGCCACGCCCGTCCTCTCGGGCATCTGGAACAGGGACAGCGTCGCCGTCTGCACGCCATTGCCGCTCACCAGGCCGATCTTGAAGGGGCCGCGACGTTCTCCAGGACGAAGGTCGAGCAGCACGGCCTCGACCAGGTCCTTGTCGGCCGCGTGGATCAGGTCGAGAAATCGCTCGCCGGCCAGGGTTTCGGCCTGGCGTCCGACCAGTTGGCCGCCGGCGCCCGTCCCGAAGGCGATCCGGCCGTCCCTGGCGACCTCCAGCACCATGTCGGCGCTGGCGAAGACGAAGGTGAGGAGTTGCACGACGCTGGGCGCGGCAGGGCTGTTACCGCCCCGCGGCGAGATCCTCGACACCCTGCTTACCGACGCCGCCATCCCGCTCCGCCCCGACGCAAAAACGCGCGGCGCCCGGAGTTCGGGCCGCCGCAGGATCACCGGATAACCCCACTGTGCTTACAAGGTGCTGAATGCGGAGAAATTTATCCGCCCGCGCTTCAGAACATCGGGTCGGGCGGCGGCCGCTTCTTCTTCCGTGGCCGTTCCCACATCACGCCTGGATAGCCCTTCAGGGGCGCCAGCGGCTCACCCAGGTAGGTCCAGTCGGCCTGCTCGCCGAGGTTCATGTGGTAGCGGGGCTCCCGCCCGGTCCGCGTCGCGAAGAGGGCGCGCGGCACATTGACCATCTGCGGCGAACGGGCGCGTTCGTAGGTCAGCGGCGTGCCGCAGCGCGCGCAGAAGCTGCGGATCGTGCCCGCCGCGTCGTCCTGGTATCGCGTGACGTGTTCCTCGCCCTCGACGAAGCGGAAGCGGCTACGCCAGCTGCCGACATAAGTGGCGTACGCCGCGCCGTGCGCCAGCCGGCTTGCGGCGGCATGATCGTGCCAGGCCCAACGGGCGGGAACGCCGATCTCCACCATCACGGCGCCGCAGGCGCATGCGCCCACCGCCACGTCTCCCCGCGCCATCAGTCCAGGCCCAGCCAGCCGAGGATCGCGGCGTTGGCTTCGCGCGGATAGGTGTGGCTCAGGTCGTCGATCTCGACGTAGGTGACCGCGGCGCCGGCCCGGGCCAGGTCGGTCGCGGCTTCGCGGGCCATGCCGACCGGGAACATCCAATCCAGGGCGCCGTGGACGATATGGATCGGGAGGCCCGCCATCCGCGTGGGCTCGGCGAACCCGGCCAGCATGGGATGGAAGGCCGCGGCGACCGGTCCGAGATGGGTGAACGGCGAGGTCGGCTCCAGCCCGGACACATAGGTGAAGGTGCCGCCATCGCTCATGCCGGTCAGCAGCATGCGCGTCTCGTCGATATTCCAGCGGCCGCGGACGTAGTTCAGCAGGCGACCGAGGTTCGGCGTGTCGAGGTCCGGGCCGCTGAGCGCCCAGGTGCGGCCGATCGCGGTGGGCGAGACCAGGATCGCGCCGCGCGTGCGCGCATCGCGCAGCCAGCTCCACAGGAAGCCTCGCCCGCTGCCGCTGCCGCCGTGCAGGGCCACGATCAGCGGCCAGGCGGTGTTGGGGTCGTAGTACTCCGGCACATAGATCGAGAACCCGCCGCGGGCTTCTGGCGCGTTGTCATAGTGGAGGACGCCCTTGTCCGGTCCGGGCTCGGCGTGCGCCAGCCGACGGGCCAGCTCGGCGTCGCCGCGGCGGTCGGGATCGAGGAAGAAGCGACTGACGGGCGGCAACGTCGCGGCCAGCGGATAGAGCGCCTCGTTCGCCTTCGGCAGGTGGCGCAGCGCGCGGAACACGGCCGTCAGCATCTCGGGGTCGTCGGGCGCGGCGCGCAACTCGTCATAGGCGCAGAGCGCGGCGTTTGATGCGGCGAGCAGGGGCGCGCGAACATGGTCCAGCTCGTCCGGCCAGGCCCCCAATCGGGCGGTCTGGCCACGCAGCTCCGCGTCGGGCTGCCCGACGGCCGCGAGAACGCTCTCGAAGTCGGGCGGATTAAGGTAGCGCGCGATGAAGCCCAGGCGCTCCAGCGCCTGCAGCAGCGGCGGCAGGAACGCCACCAGGTCGTCGAGCTCGCGCTCCTCCACGCATCCCCCTTCGCGTCGGACCCCTCCAACCTAGGGTGCGGCCGGCGAAATGGAAGCGCCGCGGACGATCGCCGTTCAGGCGGCCGGGGGGAACGCCAGGACGCGCGGCGCGGGGATCTCAGGCAGGCGCAACACGCGCTTCAGTTCCGCCACCTTGGGCGGCGCGCCCGAGATGGTGATGTCGCCGCTGGCCAGGGCGTCGGCCATTCCCCGATGGCCCATCCAGACCCGCACGAAGGCTTCGAGGTCGGCGCCCAGCACCACGTCCACCTCATTGCCCGGATCCTTGAGGCAGACCTCGACGTCCGCCGGCCGCAGTATCATCCACCAATAGCGGCGGGCCGCATGGGCGCGGGGGATGCCTCGGAACTCGAAGCGCAGCACGATCTCGCGATCGGGCAGTTCGGACCGCGAGATCTGGCGTCGCATGCCCCACATGAGCAGCGTCGGGTCCAGTTCTTCGTGCGCGATCCGGCCCTGGCCGTAGCGCTGGCCCCAGTCCGACATCAGGTTGACGATGCCGCCGAAATGCTCGCCGGCGGGCGTCAGACTGTAGAGCTTGCCCTGCGCCAACGGCTCGGTGGCGATGACGCCCGCGTCCTCGAGTTCGGCCAAGCGCTGGACCAGCAGGGCGCGCGACATCAGGGGCACACCACTGTGGATCTCGGTGAACCGCTTCGCGCCGAAACACAGCTCGCGCACGATCAGCGGCGTCCACCGTTGAGCGAACACCTCGGCTGTCTTGGCGACCGGGCAGAATTGTCCGTATCCCTTCATGCCGCCAGGGTTGTCCGGAGAACCGGGTTCGACAAGTTCATTCTTCGAACTGGAGGCTATCGGGGGATATCGACGATACGCGGTCCTCGACATCGCGAACGATTGAGGCTGCCAATGAACATTATGGTCAAACACCCCCAAGCCACCGACTGGGCGCAACGCGTTCACGACCTTGCACCGCAGATCGCTCCGCGCGCGACCGAGGCCGACGAAACCGACGCCTTCGTGGCCGCGAACCTGGAGCTGCTCAAGGCGGAGGGCTTCCAGACCGCCCCCGCGCCGGCCGAGCTCGGCGGCGGCGGCGCCAGCATCGCCGAACTCTCGGCCATGCTGCGGGCCCTGGCCGGCTATTGCGGTTCGACCGCCTTGGCGCTCGCCATGCACACCCACGCCGTGGCCCTGCCGGCCTGGCGCTGGCGGCGCACGCCCGAGGCGGTGGAGGGTCTGCTCAAGCGGGTCGTCGGCGAGGGCCTGACCCTCGTCTCGAGCGGCGGCTCGGACTGGCTGGACGGCTCGTGCGTCGCCACGCCCGTCGAAGGCGGCTTCCGCGTCACCGGCCGCAAGATCTTCTCCAGCGGGTCCCCGCGTGGCGATCTGCTGGTGACGATGGCCGTCCAGGACACCCCCGACGGGCCGATGGTCCTGCACATGGCGATCCCGATGCGGGCCGAGGGCGTGCAGGTGCTCGACACCTGGCGCACCCTCGGCATGCGCGGCACGGCTTCGCATGACCTACAGCTCACCGAGGTGTTCGTCCCCGAGGCTGCGGTCACGGTCCGCCGGCCGTCGGGCAAGTGGCATCCGCTGATGCACATGGTCAGCATGGTGGCGTTTCCACTGATCATGAGCGTCTACGTCGGCCTCGCCGAGGCGGCGCGGAACCGGGCCGTGGAACTGGCGGCGCGCAAGGCCTCCGCAGACACCGAGCAACTGATCGGCCAGATGGAGACCGAACTGGCGGCCGCGCGGCTGGCGCTCGCCGACATGGTGGCCTGCGCCGAGACGCAAGAGCCCGGTCCGGAGACCACCAACCGCATCATGACCGGCCGGACGCTGGTCGCGCGCGCATCCATCGCCACGGTGGAAAAGGCCATGGCCGCGGCCGGCGGCGCGGGCTTCTACCGGGCCACGGGGCTGGAGCGGATCTGGCGCGACGTCCAGGCCGCCCGCTACCACCCGCTGCAGGAGCCGGCGCAGGCCCGCTTCGCCGCGCGCGTCGCGCTGGGCCGGCCCATCGACGGCTGACGCCGCCTCCCGGAAACGTCCGAGCCGGCCGTGCCCCAGACCGCCGCCGGCTCGTGCGACCCCGCCGCCTCCCCCGAACAGGCGGCGGGGGTATCCGCTTGCCATTTTTCAAACGGCCGTTAGACCGGATCGCGATGGCCAACGACCTCGCTGACAAGACCGGTTCTTCGAAGGAAACCTACGACGACCGGCCGTTCCATTCCGACGACCTGCCGCCCGAGGTCCGCGCGCCGCTGGCGCCTTACGCCGGGGCCGAGCCGGCGTCGCCCGAGTGGTTCAAATGGGCCGTGGCCCAGGCGCCCGAGCGCAGCTTCGTCACCTCGCACGGCACGAAGATCGAAGCGCTGACCTGGGGCCAGCGCGGCAAGCCCGGACTGCTGCTGGCCCATGGCAACAGCGCTCACGCCGACTGGTGGAGCTTCATCGCTCCCTACCTCGCGAAGGACTATCGGGTCACCGCCATGTCGCTTGCCGGCATGGGCGAGTCCGACTGGCGCGAGACCTATCGCTTCTCCGACTTCTCGGACGACGCCGAGGCGGTCAGCCGCGCGACGGGCCTGTACGACGGCGGCCGCAAGCCGATCTACATCGGCCACTCTTTCGGCGGCGGGCAGGTGTTCTTCACGGCGGCGCAACGGCCCGAGCTGATGGAGGCTGCGATCCTGGTGGACACCGGCTTCGGCGGGCCCCCGCCCGAGGTGCTGAAGGAACGGGCCGCGCGCCGCGAGCTTCTGGCCAACATCCCCAGCCCCGACAAGCCGTCGCGCGTCTATCCCACCCTGGCCAAGGCGTTGGAGCGGTTCCGCCTGATGCCGCCACAGCCGGCCGAGAACCACTACATCCTCGATTTCATCGCCCGCCGCTCGCTACGGCGCGCCCCGCTTTCCGAGGCGGACGGCGGCGGCGAGGGGTTCGCGTGGAAGTTCGACCCGAACATGTGGGAAAAGCTGGACCGCTCCGGGATGGGCATGTCGACCAGCGGCAAGCTGCCGCCCGTCGCGGTCCCGTTGGTGCACATCTATGGCGAGAAGAGCCGGATCATCGAGCGTCGGCGCGTCGGCGAGGAGACGGCGCTGGCCGAGGTGGCGCGCGAGATCGAGATTCCCGATTCCCACCACCATGTGATGATCGACCAGCCGCTGGCGCTGGTGGCGGCGCTTCGGACGCTTCTCGCCACTTGGCCGCATTGAACCCGGGTGGCGGTTCGTGTATCGCCCCCTCGACCTCCCTTTTCGTCTGAGAGTGAAATCCCGATGGCCGGAGCTTCTTCCGACTACCAGCGCGGCAACATGGACATTGCCGAGCAGACCGCGACGTTCCACCTGATCATGGGCCTGACGAAGTGGGGCTCGCTGTACATCGCGGCGGGCGTGTTCTTCTTCACCCTGCTGTTCTGCACGCACACGGGCTTCGCCGGCTCGGCGATCAGCGCCGTCGTCATGCTGGTGCTGGGCACGCTGCTCCTGCGCGACAAGAAGGACGCCGCGGCGCACTGACGCCCGGCCAATCCAGGCTGCCATTGACGAGCCTCCGCGAACGCGGGGGCTTTGTCGTGCGTGGAGCCCCGGATCGGTGTGAACGCCGGTCGCCGGACGGGTCGTGCGTTGCGCAGGAAGCTCCCTGAAGTTCGTCGTCCGGTGAAAACTTGCGCGGCTTTGCTGCGCTGCAGCGAAATCTTTCAAACATATGTTCGAAAGCCCGGCTGAGGGCGGCTGGACAAGGGTTCGCCACACCCCCTATGGTCGCGCCGCAAGAGGGCTTAGCGGGGGATTTCGCGGACCATGGCCGTTATCGCCGTGACGAAGGAACGCCGGGCGGGCGAGACCCGCGTGGCCGCCGTGCCCGAGACGGTGAAGAAGCTGATCGCGGCCGGATTCTCGGTGGTCGTCGAGACAGGGGCCGGCGTCGCCGCTTCCTATCCCGACGCGGAGTACGAGGCCGCGGGCGCCGCCATCGCCAAGACGGCCAAGGACGCTATCGGCAAGGCCGACATCCTGTTCAAGGTGCGCGGCCCCGAGGCCGATGAGATCAAGGCGCTGAAGTCCGGCGCGATCGTCGCCGCGACGCTGAACCCCTACATGGAGCGCGCCACGGTCGACGCGCTGGCCGCCCAGGGGGCCACCGCCTTCGCCATGGAGTTCGTGCCGCGGATCACCCGCGCCCAGGTGATGGACGTCTTGTCGTCGCAGGCCAACTTGGCGGGCTACCGCGCCGTGATCGAGGCCGCCGAGGCCTACGGCAAGGCGCTGCCGATGATGATGACCGCCGCCGGCACCGTCGCCGCGGCCAAGGTGTTCGTCATGGGCGTGGGCGTCGCCGGCCTGCAGGCCATCGCCACGGCCCGCCGACTGGGCGCGGTTGTGACGGCGACCGATGTGCGCCCCGCCACCAAGGAGCAGGTCGAGAGCCTCGGCGCCAAGTTCCTGGCGGTTGAGGACGAGGAGTTCAAGAACGCCCAGACCGCCGGCGGCTACGCCAAGGAGATGAGCAAGGAATACCAGGCCAAGCAGGCCGAGCTCACCTCCAGCCACATCGCCAAGCAGGACATCGTCATCACCACCGCCCTGATCCCGGGCCGCCCGGCGCCGAAGCTGGTCAGCGCCGCCCAGGTCGCCTCGATGAAGCCGGGCTCGGTGCTGGTCGACTTGGCCATCGAGCAGGGCGGCAACGTCGAGGGCGCCAAGCTCGGCGAGGTCGTCACCACGGCCAGCGGCGTGAAGATCCTGGGCATTCCGAACCTGCCGGGCCGCATCGCCACCGACGCCTCGGCGCTCTACGCCCGCAATCTGCTGGCCTTCTCGGGCCTGTTCCTCACCAAGGAAGGGGCCTTCGCACCCGACCTTGAGGAGGAGATCCTGAAGGCTGCCCTGGTCACCCACGGCGGCGCGGTCGTCCACCCCAACCTCAAAGCCTGATCCGGAGCTGAAACGATGGATGTCGATCCCACGGTCTTCCGCCTGGCGATCTTCGTGCTCGCGATCTTCGTGGGCTATTATGTGGTCTGGAGCGTCACGCCGGCGCTTCACACGCCGCTGATGGCCGTGACCAACGCCATCTCGTCCGTGATCATCGTGGGCGCCCTGCTGGCCGCCGCGGCGAGCGGCGGGGACGGCCATCTCACCACGAACGTCATGGTCTCCAAGGGCGCCGGCGCGATCGCGGCGGCCTTCGCGGCGGTGAACATCTTCGGCGGCTTCCTCGTCACCCAGAGGATGCTCGCGATGTACAAGAAAAAGTCGAAGTAGCGCGGCCGGGCGGGGGCACTGCACATGAACGCCAATATCGCGGCCATCCTGTACCTCGTCTCCGGGGTGCTCTTCATCCTGGCGCTGCGGGGCTTGAGCTCGCCGACCACCAGCCAGGCGGGCAACCGCAACGGCATGATCGGCATGGCCATCGCGGTGGCGACCGCGCTCGCCACCCTCTGGGGCCAGGGCGCGCTGGATCCGCTGACCCTGGGCCTGATCGTCGGCGGCGTCGCCATCGGCGGGGGCGTGGGCGCCATGATCGCGCGCAAGGTCGCCATGACCTCGATGCCCCAGTTGGTCGCCACCTTCCACAGCCTGGTGGGCGCGGCCGCCTGCCTCGTGGCCGTGGCGGCGATCTACACGCCCGCGGCCTACGGCATCCTGGGCGACGACGGCTCGATTCACCTGAACTCGCTGATCGAACTCAGCCTGGGCCTGGCCATCGGCGCCATCACCCTCACGGGCTCGGTGATCGCGGCGCTTAAGTTGAACGGCAACATGAGCGGCGCGCCGATCCTGCTGCCCGCGCGCCACCTGCTGAACATCGTGCTGGCCCTGGGCATCGTCGCCCTGGTGGTCGTGCTCGTGATGAGCGGCGGCTCGGCGCTGTGGGCGTTCTGGGCGATCCTGGCGCTCAGCCTGATCATCGGCATCACCCTGATCATCCCGATCGGCGGCGCGGACATGCCCGTCGTCGTGTCGATGCTGAACAGCTATTCCGGCTGGGCGGCGGCGGCCCTGGGCTTCACGCTCGAGAACGTCACCCTGATCATCACCGGCGCGCTGGTGGGCTCGTCGGGCGCGATCCTCAGCTACATCATGTGCAAGGCGATGAACCGCAGCTTCATCTCCGTCATCCTGGGCGGCTTCGGCGCCGAGGACGCGGCGGCCGGCGGCGGCGGCAAGGTCGAGACGCGCCCCGTGAAGCAGGGCTCGGCCGACGACGCGGCCTTCATCATGAAGAACGCCAGCAAGGTCATCATCGTCCCCGGCTACGGCATGGCCGTGGCCCAGGCGCAGCATGCCCTGCGCGAGATGGCCGACAAGCTGAAGGAGGAGGGCGTCGAGGTGAAGTACGCCATCCACCCCGTCGCCGGCCGGATGCCCGGGCACATGAACGTTCTGCTGGCCGAGGCCAACGTCCCCTACGACGAGGTCTTCGAGCTTGAGGACATCAACGCCGAATTCCCCACGGCCGACGTGGCCTTCGTGATCGGCGCCAACGACGTGACCAACCCTGCCGCCAAGACCGACCCGCAGTCGGCCATCTACGGCATGCCCATCCTGGACGTCGAAAAGGCGCGCACGGTGCTGTTCGTGAAGCGCGGGATGGCGGCCGGTTATGCGGGCGTCGAGAACGAGCTGTTCTTCCGCGACAACACGATGATGCTGTTCGGCGACGCCAAGAAGATGGTCGAAGGGATCCTGAAGGGGCTGTAGCGGCCCCGATCTCAGCCGAAGAGATCGCCCGTCGTGAAGGACTGCCCCGTGATCACGACCGGGCTCTCCGCGCCGCCGATCACGTGACCGTTGCGGCCGACAAGCACATAGCCGTCCATGACACCGTCGCCGTCGAGGTCGATCTCGACGCGGCTCAGCGGGGGACCCACCAGGGTCGTACCGAAATCGCCGCCAGTCCCGGTTGGCGGCGTCAGGGTTGGATGCGTCGGATCGCCACCCTGGCCGGTGAACCCTCCGCCACCCGAGCGGTCGCCGTCGCCGCCTTGGTCTGGGGTCGTCGTGGTCGTGACGGTCTTGTCGTCCGTCACCGGCTTGGCTGGAAGTGTGATGATCCGGCCGTTGGCCGTGGTCAGCTTATCGCCGTCGAGGACGCTGAAGTCGAGGACGACGCCCAGCAGCGTGTTGGCGTGGCCCAGCTGAACTGGCGCTTCGACCACGAAGGTGTCCGCGCCCGCGCCGCCAATGGCGACCGTTCCCGAGGTCAGTTCGATCTGGTCGTCGCCCGCGCCGCCTTCCAGCAGGTCGTGGCCGCCGCCGCCGCGCAGCGTGTCGTTGCCGGCGCCGCCGATGATGTGCTCGTCGGCCGCCGTGCCGGTGATCCGGTCGTCGCCGTCCGTGCCGCGGATGACGGCGGGAGGCGGCTCGGCTTGTGGCGCGGCCATCACGGCCTCAGTCTTGGCGGTGGGCGTCTCGGCCGGAGAGTCGACGGGGCGCGAGGCGACCAGCGGAGTCGGTTCGGCTTCGCGCGGCGCGGCGGCCTGCGGAGGCTCCGGCGCCGGCGCGACCAGGATCGCCGCAGCATGCGGCGCGTTCGCCGGCTGCTGCAGGGTGGCGCCCTGGGTCGCCAACTCGCGCTCTTGGGTCGGGGTCTCGTCTTCCGGCGGCGGTGGGGCAGGTTCGCTAGGCAGTTCGGGTGGCAGCTCTGCGGCCTCGGCCGTCCCGGCGACACCGGACGTCTCGTAGAAGAAGGCCGCGGCGGCCACGAGGGCGAGGAAGGTCTGGCCTTGGCGGGCCGTCAGGCCGAACGGCAGGATCGTGGCGCTCTGCGGCGCCATCGCCGCTTCGGTCACATCGAGTCGGTCCCGAAGGGCCGCGTGGAGGTCGGCGCCCTCGTTCACTGCGTCGTCCACCGCGGAGTGGACCACGAACCGGCCATCGATGCGCGCCACGTGGATCAGGACGTCGCCCGAACCATCGGTGACCACGCACCAGGGGTCGCCCTCGTCGGTGGCCCCGAAGATCACCTCGACGTGCACGCCGCCGGCGGCAAGCCGGTCGGCGACCTCTTCCAGGCGCGCGCGTTCACCCGCGGTCCACTCGCCGCTGTCGCGCACACGGGCGATGAAGGGAACGACCTGACCCATGGCTCTAGGGAAGCATCTCCTGCCCGATCTCGGGGCTTAGCCGGTCGCCCGGCCCTTGAGGGCCTGGGCCGCGCTCTCGGCGCCGAACAGCAGCCTATATAGTTCCGGTTCGTAGAAGCGCAGCAGGGTCTTGGCGAAATCTCCGGGTTCGAGGCCCAGCGCCGTGGCCCAAGCCCCCTGCGTTTCGATCGGCAGGCGGCCCAATCCGCTCTCCACCTGCGAGACGAACGTGTAGTAGCGCAGCCCCACCTTCTCGGCCAATTCGGCTTGAGTGAGGCCCGCGTCCTCGCGCGCCGACTTCAGCCAGCGACCGGCCTGCTGGCGCAGGACCTTGATCTGGGCGGCCTTGGCAGGGTCGGTCGCGGGTCTCGGCATCGTGGGCTCCGGGCTTGCGGTGCGCACTTGCGGCACGCACCCAAGCCTAATAATACAGTATTTACGCAACGCATAATTACGCGACGTGTAGCCGCTCGTCAGCTGCTATCACGCCGACTCGTTTCAGGAAAGCAATGAAGCGCCTCCTCGTCTCCGCGGCCGTGCTGCCGCTCATTCATGCCGCCTCCGCCCACGCGGAGACCAAGATCACCACAGCTACCACCGCGCCGGTGCGGACCTCCACCATCGCGAGCGGACAGCCCGACCATCTGACCATCGACACGACGGGTTCGATTGCGCCGACGGCGGCGGGCGCCGCGGTGACCGTCGACAGCTCCAACGCCGTGATCAACAACGGGTCCATCACATTCACCGGCGTCAACGGCGCCACCGGCGTGCTGGTCAACAGCGGCGTGGCCACCGCGCTGACCAACAACGGCACGATCAGCCTGGTCGAGGACTACACGGCCACCGACAGCGATAGCGACGGCGACCTGGATGGCCCGTTCGCGCAGGGCTCGGCTCGCTTCGGCATCCGGGTGCAATCCCCCGGCGCGATTGGCGCCATCGCCAGCGGTGGCGCGATCAGCGTCGAGGGCAACGACTCGGGCGCGATCTCTATCGAGGGACGGCTTACCGGCGCCCTCACCACTACAGGTGCGATCTCGCTGGTCGGCGACCGCGGCGTGGGCGTGCGCGCAGATTCCGTCTCCGGCGACGTGAGGATCCTGGGGGCGGTCCAGACCCAGGGCGAAGGCACGGTGGCCGTGCAACTCGGCAACGTGGACGGCGCTGTCGTGCTGCAAGGCGCGATCGCCAACACCGGCTACCGGTCGAGCGACCGGCTGACCGACGCGGCACGGGCCAAGCTTGACGCCGACGACCTGAAGCAGGGCGGCGGCGCGGTGCGCATCACCGGCAGCGTCGGCAAGGGCATCCTTCTCGACCGGCCGCCCGCCGACAACAGCACCACCGACACCGATGAGGACAAGGATGGGATCGCCGACGCCGCCGAGGGGACGGCGGCCATAGCTTCGTACGGCGGGGCGCCGGCCATCGACATCGGCGGCGCGACCGCCACCACAATCGGCGCCGTCGGGGCGGGCGACCTGGCGTTCGGCTTCATCAACCGCGGCGCCGTCTCCGGCAATGGCGTGAACGACGGCATCGCCGGCACGGGCGTTCGCATCGGTCAGGCTGGCGGCGGGACCGTCACCGTCCAGGGCGGCATCAGCAACATCGCCGGCGCCTCCATCGTCGGCCGCGCGTACGGCGCCCAGTCCACCGCCGTGCTGCTGAACTCGAACGCGGCCGTCCCGGCGCTCCGCAACGCCGGCACCATCGGCTCGGAGCAGAACGGCGGGCTGCACGACGCGCGGGCCATCGTCGACCTGTCCGGTAAGCTGGCGCTGGTGGAGAACTCGGGCGTCATCCGCGCCGTGGTGAACCCGGTCACCGGCGTCACCCAGACCGGTAAGGCGATCGCCATCGATCTGTCGGCCAACACCACGGGCGCCACCGTGCGCCAGGCGAAGGTCAACACTGCCGACGCGCCGGCGATCGGCGGCGACGTGCTGTTCGGCTCAGGCGCGGACCGACTGGAGATCCTGGGCGGCGCGTTCGCCGGTAATATGACCTTCGGCGCGGGCGCCGACAGCCTGGTGGTCGACGGCGGGGCCACCGCCGCCGGTCGGATCTCGGACAGCGACGGCCGCCTGGCCATCGACGTCCGCGATGGGCGCCTGACGGTCGCCAACACCGAGACTGTGACGGTGAGCTCGCTCAACCTGGGCGCCAAGGGCGTGCTGGCGGTCAGCGTCGACCCGACGCTCACCAATACGCGCCTGAACGTCACCGGCGCGGCCACCGTGGCCACCGGCGCGCAGGTGGACGTAACCCTGACCACCATCTCCAAGGGCTCGAAGTCGTTCCAGATCGTCCAGGCGCAGAGCCTGGCAGTCGGCCAGGCCGGCGCGACGCTGGCCGGGGCGCCGTTCCTCTACAGCGCCAGCCTGCGGGCCGACGCGGGGGCCGGCGCGCTCTACGTCGACCTGCGGCCCAAGACGGCGACGGAACTGGGCCTGAACCGCTCGGGCGCCCAGGCCTATGACGCGGTCTTCGCCTCCCTCGACAAGGACGACCGCATCGAACAGGCCTTCCTGGGCCAGAAGACCCAGTCCGGATTCCAGGGCCTCTACGACCAGATGCTGCCGGACCATTCGGGCGGCGTGCTGATGTCGGCCGCGGCGATCTCGGCGGCGGTGTCCGGCGCGGTGGCCGAGCCGGCGCCGATCGATCCCTCGTCCGGGACCGGGGTCTGGGCCCAGGAGGTCGCCTTCAACATCAAGCGCGACAAGCAGGACGCCGCCGGCTTCAAGAGCCAGGGCTTCGGCTTTGCCGCCGGCATGGACCTGCAGGGCGAGAGCGCGGCGCTGGGGGCCAACGTCTCCTTCGTCACCACCGACGTGAAGGACCGCGGGGCGGCGGCGGGCGAAGAAACCTCGATGAACCTCTTCGGCGCCGGCCTCTATTGGCGCCTGGATGGCGGCCCGCTGCAGGCGGCCGTGCGCGGCGGGGTGGGCTATGCCTTCTTCGACGGCGACCGGCGGCTGGAGGCCGGCACGGTCAGCCTGCGGGCGGATTCCAAGTGGAACGCCTGGATGGTCGACGCCTATGCGGGCGCCTCGTACGAGATGCGCATGGGCAGCCTCTACGCCCGGCCCGAGATCTCGGCGAGCTACCTGCGGCTGGCCGAGGACGGCTACAAGGAGAAGAACGGCGGCTCGGGTTTCAACCTGATCGTCGACAAGCGGACCGGCGACATGCTGACCGGCGAGGCGCTGCTGGCCATCGGCTGGCGCTTCGGCGACGAGGTGTACTTCGCCCCCGAGATCAAGGCCGGCTATCGCGCCAAGCTGGCGGGCGGACCGTCGCGGACCACCGCCCACTTCGACGGCGGTGAGGAGTTCACACTGAATCCGGAAGACGTCTTCAAGGGCGGTGCCGTCGCCCGTGTCGGCTTCCGCGGCGGCGCGGCGCGCGTGGTCTATTCGGTCAACGCCGGCGCGACGGTCGACGGTGACTACGAGGAGTACGACGCGCGCGCCACGGTCCGCTTCCAGTTCTGACGGCGGCCTCTCCCGAGGAGGATCGCCGGCGGAGCCCGGGCCGGATGGCCGTCCGCGACCGTCCATGCGGACGCGCCGCGTACCGGCCCGGGCGTTTCGACAGCTCGCCTCGCGGGCGCGCGCGTTTGCCCGCGGCCCGCTTTTTGCCTAGAACGCCCGGCAGTTTGCCGGCCGGTCCCGTATGGACGCGGCCAGACCGCGTGCGGTTGGTGGGAGTTCGAGACCCTTGGCGCCAGAACGGAAGCCGATCCTGAAAGCCCGCTCGCGCCTTGCGGCGGAGGCGGCGATCGTGGCGACTGCCGGGCTCAGCGCTTTCGCGGTGGCCCATGCTTCGCTGCTGGCGCCATCCGCGGCCCCCAAGCGCACGGCGGAACAGGTCGCGCTGACCAGCGCCAAGGCCCGCCCCGTGTCGGCGGCGGCGGAGGACGAGGTCCTGATCGCATTCGAGGAGCCCGTGCCCGGCCACGCGGTCGTCTCGCCCTTCGGCCTGCGCCAACTGCCCTGGGAGGGCAACGGCCGCCTGCACGAGGGCGTCGATATCTCGGCCGACAGCGGCGTGCCGGTGATCGCCGCCGCCGATGGCGTGGTCGTTGAGGCCGGGACCAAGGGCGGCTACGGCCGCTATGTCGCTGTGCGCCATGCCGAGAGCCTGACCACCTTCTACGCCCACCTGGGCGCCATCGCGCCTGGCTTGAAGCCCGGCATGGCGGTGAAAGCAGGGATGCCCGTAGGCCGCATAGGCTCGACCGGCACATCCACCGGCCCGCATCTGCACTTCGAGATCCGCGACGGCGATCAGCGGCCGCTGAACCCGGCCATGTTCCTGGGACGCGCCTTCGCCGAAGCCGGCGACCTGCCGCTTGACAAGGCCAAGCGCTACTCCGGGCGGGTGCGTATGGCCTATGTGTCGTTCATCCCCGAGAGCAAACGCGCATTGATGGAAGCGCGCGACAACCCAGGCACGATCGTGGTCCGCCGCAAGACCACCGACGCGGAGGATCTGGCCGCCGCCCAGAAGAATCTGGAGGGGCAGGCCAAGGCCGCCGCCAAGCAAGAGAAGATCGACGGGATGCGCGAGCTTTCCATCGGTCCGGACGGCCGCCCCCGGGCCCAGCTCAGCCTTTGAGCGGCTATCGCGGCGAGAAGGTCGACATCGGCGGCCGGTCCCTGCGGATCGTGCGCGCCGGTCCAGCGGCCAGCGACCATCCCCTGATCGTCTGCGAGCACGGCGCGTTCGGCTGCGCCGCCGACTGGGCCGTGGTGCAGGAAAAGCTGGCGGCGCGCGGCCTGCGTAGCCTGGCCTACGACCGCGCCGGCCTGGGTCACTCCGACGCCGGCCCCGCACCGCGCGACGGCCGGGCGATCAACGACGACCTCGAAGCTCTATTGGGCGCCCTGCGCGAGACCGGTCCAATCCTCCTGGTCGGACACTCCATGGGCGGGCTGATGGTCCGACTCTTCGCCTTGGAGCGCGAGCGGCGTCTGACCGGGCTGGTGCTGGTCGATGCGGTGACGCCCGACGTCTTCAACCTGCCGGGCGGCCCGGCGGCGATCAAGAGCTTCGGCCGCCTGCTGCAGGTGGTCAGCCACGGCGCGCGGTTCGGGCTGATGGTCCCGGTGTCGGTGATCAGCGGCAATCTCATCGGCCTGCCGGGCGCGGCGGGGGCAGAGAAGCGGCGCATCCACGCCTCGGCCCCCCATGCCCACGGGGCGGCCGCCGAGGTGATGCAGTGGCCCCGGACGTCGGAGATGGCCGGCGCGGTCGAGCTTCCGGCCGACCTGCCGGTGGCGGTGGTCACCGCCGGCCCGCACAAGGGGCGCGGCGCCCTGAAGGCCATCCAGGAAAAGCCGGCGAACCATTCGCGGGCTGGTTTCGTGGAGCATGTGCCGCCTTCGAACCACGCCAACCTGCTGGGCCCACGCTACGCGGACGCCATCGTCCGCGGCATCGACCACGTGCTTCAGGCCGGCTCGCGCTGAACCAGGCCGGCGGCGGCGCGGAAGCGGGCGCCCACCAGGCTGAGAAGCGGCGCGAGTCGTACGCCGCCGTCCGCCTCCACGACAGCCGGCAAGGCCCCGCGCGCGGCGGCGGGAATGTCTCGCAGGATCGCCCGGTCCGCCGGCGTGAGCCACCCGGCGAGCCCGGCCAACCGTCGCACCTCCGGACCTGAAGCGATCTCGAAACGTCCATCCCACACGCCGGGCGGACGCATGATGGCAAGACCGCCCCGTCCGGCCTCGCCGCTCTCGCGGTGGATACGTACCGATCCGTTGCACACCTCGATACGGGCGCCCGCCAGGGTTCCCACAAAGGGCTCTGAACCGACCAACGCAGCCGCGACACGGGCCACGCGGCCACTGGTCGGCAGGCGCTCACCGCCTCCCGCGCAGACGACGGCCATTCCGACGAAGCGATGTACGGCTTCCACAGGCTCCGCACGCAAGCGGGAGCGGTCGATCATGATGACGCCCGCGTGCTCGACCGCTAGGTCGGCGAGGGCGAGCGGCGCCTCAGTCGGGGCGGGTGGACACGCCGCCGGGGGCGCGAGCCGCGCGCGGCTGCGGGCATAGCGTGGGTCGGCATTCGCGGGGTCGTCGATCCAGATCTCGTCCCGGTCCCGCAGCCACGCGCGGAGTTCGTCCCGGCCCGCCTGCAACAGTGGCCGAAGCATGAAGATGCAGCGCCCTTCCGGCCATACAGGGGAGGGCGACCAGACGCGTGGGTCGGGGGTCGTCGCCCCCTCTGCGCGCATGACCGCGGCCTCGGCGAGGTCGTCGGCGGTGTGGCCCAGCAGGATCACCCGGGCTCCGCTCGCTCGCGCCGCGTCCGCGAGCAGACGATGCCGCGCGGCCCGGGCGGCGGCCGGCAAGCCGGTCTTCGGCTTCTCGCCCTCCCAGGCCAGGGCCTCGAACGGCCGAGCGAGGCGCGCGGCCAGGGCGGCGCAGGCCTGCGTCCAGGCGGCGCTGTCGGATTGCAGTCGATGATCGACGGTCAGGATCACGAGCTCTCGGCCGGCGTCGCGGGCCCAGGCGTCGGCGATCAGCGTGAGGGCGAGGGAGTCGCCGCCCCCCGACAGCGCGATGGCGATGGGGCGGCGGCTGTCGCGCAGTAGATGGCTGTCGAGAACCTGGCGGGCGGCCGCCTCTAGGCCGCGCACTTGGCTTGGGTGCGGGTGGCGGCGGCGCGGCTCTGCACGTTGGCGGGCGCCTTGGCGTAGCGCCGGCCGAATTCGCCCAAAATCTGGCAGGCGTCGGCGGGCTTCTTCAGCGCGACCAGCGAACGCGAAAGCTCCACCACCGCGTCCGGCGCCCACGTCGTCTGGGGCCAGCCGCGGATGGCGGCGATATAGGCCTGGGCGGCATGCGCGTGGGCGCCGCGCACGCTCAGCGTCTTGCCCCACCAGTAGTTGGCCTCCGCGGTGCGCTGGCCGTCCGGGTAGGCCTGGACGTAGCCGGCGAAGGCCTGCTCCGCGCCGTCGTAGTCGCCCGCCAGCATCAGCTGACGCGCCTGGGCGAAGTCCTTGGCGGGATCGCCCGCCGCGGCCTGGACCCCAGCCGGAGGGCCCGCGCCGCCAAAGGTGTCGGCCGGCGGCGCGGTGACCTTGCCTTCGAGGGCTGTAAGGCGTTCGGTAAGCGCCGCCACCTGCTGCTTGAGGGAAGCGATCTCGCGCTTGGCTTGGTCGGCCTCCATGGTGGCGCTCTCGACCGAGCCGTTCAGCCTGCGCAGGGTCTGCTCGAGGTCGTTCAGCTTCTCGCCCATCTCGGCCAGGCGCGCGTCGGTATCCGCGGGCTGCACGACGACCGGCTTTCCGCTGTCGCGCAGCTGGAAGACGATCGAGCGGAGCTCGCGGACGACCTTTTCCATCCGCTCGACTCGCCGGGCGTCGCGGGCGTCGAGCGGATCGGGCTGGCCCTCGGCCGGCAGCGGCGTCTGCGCGGCCGCGGGTGCGGCCGTCGCGAGGACGGCCGCGGTGAGCAGCAGCGCAGGCAGGCGGCTTAGACGCATCGTCGCTTAGCGGGCGCCGGAGACGATAGCCGTGCGGGCGTTCCGGTTCTTGGCCCAGGCCTCTTCGCCCGAACCCGCGTCGATCGGCTGCTCCTTGCCGAACGAGATCGTCGAGATCCGGCCGGCGGTGACGCCCTGGCTCACGAGGAAGTCGCGCACGGAATTGGCCCGGCGGGCGCCAAGGGCGAGGTTGTATTCGCGGGTGCCGCGCTCGTCGGCGTTGCCTTCGATCTTCACGACCACGCTCGGATACCGGCGCAGCCATTCGGCCTGGGCCGTGAGCAGCGGGCGAGCATCCTCGCGGATGTCGTGCTGGTCGGTGTCGAAGTAGACGCGGTCGCCCACGTTGACGACGAAGTCCTGGGTGGAACCCGGGATCGGCGCGGTGGCTTGCCCCGTCACCGGGCCGGCCTGAGGCGGCGCGGTGGACGGACCGGTGGTGGCCGGCGGCGTCGTCTGGGTCGGATAGGTGGGCTTCGGCTTGCTCTGGCAGGCGGCCAGGGACGCCGCGGCCGTTGCGACGAGGGCCAGGCGAAGGGCGGCGCTCCCGGTGAAGCTGCGGACCATAAACGTCTCCTCGTTCTTGGGGCTGTTGATCATCTGAAGGGTCTATCGGGCGGTATTACGGCGCAAGTCTAGTTAAGCAAAGGGGACCAGGCGGGGTCGGAACCCGCCCCCGGATAGGGCATCGGCTGAAGGATTCGCCCCGTCACATCCACACTCCATAACCTGGGGGCGCCCCCCGGGGTTTCACGCGAGAACATCAAAACGCGACCATTGGGGGCCCAGGTGGGCCCTTCGTCCAGATAGCTGGAGGTCAAGAGGCGCTCGTCCGAGCCGTCCGGGCGCATCACCCCGATGTGGAATTCGCCGCCTGTCTGCTTGGTGAAAGCGATGAATTCCCCGGTCGGGCTCCACACTGGCGTCGTGTAACGGCCACCGCCGCTCGAAATGCGCCGCGCGCCCGATCCGTCGGCGCCCATCACGTAGAGTTGCGGTGAGCCGGCGCGATCCGAGTTGAACACGATCCGCGACCCGTCAGGCGAGAACGAACCCGAGGTGTCGATGGACGGGTCGCTGGTCAGGCGCGTGGAGCTGCGGCTGGACAGGTTCATCACGTAGATGTCGCTGTTGCCGCCACGCTCGACGGAGAACACGACGCGGCTGCCGTCGGGCGAGAAGCGCGGCGCAAACACCATGCCGGGGAAGGTGCCCAGGCTCTCGCGGCGCGCCGTCTCGAGGTTGAGGATGTGGATGGTCGAGCTGTCGGGCCGGAGCGACATGTAGGTCACCTCCTGGCTGTTCGACGAGAACCGCGGCGTCATGACGATGGTGTCGCCTGAGGTCAGGTAGCTGGGATTGGCCCCGTCCTGATCCATGATCGCCAGGCGCTTCACGGGGTTCAGGCGCGAGCCGCTCTCCGCCACGAACACCACGCGGGTGTCGAAGTAGCCCTTTTCGCCCGTCAGTCGCTCATAGACGGCGTCCGAGATCTTGTGCGCCACCTTGCGCCAGCTCTCCGGGCTAGCCGTGAACTGCAGGCCCAGGAGCTGCTGCTCGGCGAACACATCCCAGAGCCGGAAGTCGACGCGCAGCTTGCCCCCTTCGACGGTGACCTGGCCATTGACCAGGGCTTGGGCGTTGATGGTCTTCCAATCGGCGAAGCGCGGCTGGACGTTGGCCGTCAGGCCCTTTTCCACGAAGCTGGCGGGGTCCAGCGGCCGGAAGAGGCCCGAGCGCTGGAGATTGGCCGAGATCACCCCGCTGATGTCGGATCCCACCTGGCCGCCGCCGAAGGCCGGCACCGCGATGGGTAGCGGCTGGACGTCGCCGCGGTTGACGTTGACCTCGATCTCGGCGCGCGCCGGCTGGGCCAGGGCGGCCACGAGGGTGATCGCGCTCAGGAGGGCGAACAGGACGGCGGCGACGGGATTGCGGGCTTGGACGCGGACGCGGCTTCGGGTCATCGGGCGCAGGCCTCTCGGGCATTGAAGTTGACGGCGATACGGTCGCCGTAGAATTCGCGGGGCAGGTTGCGGAACGGAGCGGCGGCGTAGACCGCCCGGGTGGCGCGGTCGGCGGCGGCGAGCGAGACCGGCGTACGCGGGCCCTGGATCTCGCTGCGGACGTCGCCGACCACCTGGCCCCCGACGCCCATCTGGAAGGTCACCTTCACCACCACGTCGCGGCCGCCCTCGACGTCGCAATTGGGGTTCCAGCGGCGCTGCAGTTCCTCTGCGAGGCCTTGCAAGGCGGCGCCGGCCGCAAGCCCGCTCCCCGTGGTCTGGCGGGCCACCGGCGCGGCCTCGGCGCGGGTCTGGCCCTTGGGCGCGGCCGACGGCCGCTGGGGCGCGTTGCGCGCAGGCGCGGTCAGGCTGGCCGAGAGGGCGTCGAGGTCGAAGCTCTTCGGCGCGGGTTTGGTCGGAGCCTTCGCCGCGGGCGTGGCCGGCTTGGGCGTCGGAGTCGGCGCGGCCTTGGGCGTAGGCGGCGGCGGAGTCGGTTGGGGCGGCGGCGGCGCAGGCTCCGGCGGGGCTTCGGGCGCTGGCTCCTCGGTGGCCGCGGTCTGGCTCTCCGGGGCCTGGATCGCCGGGCGGGTGTCGACGTCGGGGGCGCTGGAAACGATCGTCACGGGCACGACCGCGCCCACCTTCAGGTCGCGGCTGCCCCAGGTGATCATGAAGGCGGCCGCCACCGCCACGTGCAGGGCGACCGAGCCCAGCGCGGCGGGAGAGACCTCGAAGCGCCTGGCGCTGGCCCGGCTCACTGCGCGGCCTCCTCCTGACCCTGGCCCGCCGACGGCTCGGCGCCCGAGGACGGGCCGCCGGTGTCGGTGATCAGGTTGATCGAGGTGAAGCCCGAGGTGGACAACGAGGCCATCACGCGGGCGACGATCTCATAGCTGGCGCGGCCGTCGGCGCGGACATAGATCGGCCGGGTGGTGTCGGACGCCATTTCCTTGAGCTGCGGCGAGAGGTTGGCGAAGGGGACCTCGTTCTCGCCGATGTACAGCCGCCCGTCCGAGCGGATCGAGATGGTGATCGGGTCGGGCACGTCCTGCATGGCGCCCGCCTCGGTCTTGGGCAGCTCCACCGGCACGCCGGCGGTGAGCAGGGGCGCCGAGATCATGAACACGATCAGCAGCACCAGCATCACGTCGACCAGCGGCGTGACGTTGATCTCGCTCAGCGCGCCCCGGCGACCTCGGCCGTAGCGCCGGCGCCGCTTGGCGCCGCCCGCCGCGAAGGCGTCGTTGGCCGACAGCGCCATGGCTCAGCGCTCCGCCAGGCGGCGCTGGATGGCGGTGGAGAGGTCGTCGGCGAAGCCCTCCAGCCGGGCGGCGTACTTCCCGGCCGCGGTCGAGAAGCTGTTGTAGAAGATGTAGGCCGGGATGGCCGCAACAAGTCCTATAGCGGTGGCGAACAGGGCCTCGGCGATCGAGGGGGCGACGATGGCCAGCGAGGTGTTCTTCTGGATGGCGATCGCCTGGAAGGACCGCATGATACCCCACACCGTGCCGAACAGCCCCACGAAAGGCGACGCGGTGGCGACGATGGCCAGGGCGCCCAGGCCGTTCTCCACGCGGGCGCTCTCGCGCGCGATGGTGGCGTCGAGGTGACGGTCGATCCGCTGGATCAGGAACGCGATCTGGCCCTCGCTGGCGGGACCCTTGTTGCGGGCGTCGCGCCATTCTTTCAGGGCGCCTTGCAGCATGCGGGGCAGGGCGTGGGTGGGCGCCGGGCCGGCGGCGCCGGCGACGTCTTCCAGGCTGGCGCCCGAGGCGACCTCATCCTCGAACCGGTCGGCCTCGCGGTTCAGCTTGGCGAACCTGACCAGCTTGTCGATGATGATGGTCCACGACCACAGCGAGGCCACGGCAAGGCCGATCATCACCAGCTTCACGACCCAGTCGGCGCGCAGGAAGATCGTGACGAGGTCGAAGCTCTCGGGCGTGACGGCGGCGGCCGGGTCCATCATCTCTCCTAGTGTCGTGTCCGGTCGTGGGTTGGCGGGGTTCGGTGGCGATCTTATGGCGTCTCGAAGTAGGGACTCAGAAGATCGACCATCCCTGGTGGCGGGCGGCGCGCGCGGCCGGACATGTCGATGCAGACCGCCTGGACCTTGGCCTCGGCGATCAGCTCGTCACCCCGGGTGATGCGCTGGCTGACCAGCAGGCGCGGCCCCTTCACGCTGTCATAGGTGGTGCGGACCAGCAGCGCGTCGTCCACCCGGGCGGCGCGCTTGTAGTCCAGCTCGATGCGAATGATCGTGAAGGCCGTCGGTTCCGGCAGCTCCAGCAGCGCCGTGTGGCTGATGCCCACCAGCCGGAAGAAATCGCTCCGCCCGCGCTCGAAATAGCGCAGGTAGTTGGCGTGGTAGACGACGCCGGTGAAGTCGGTGTCCTCGTAGTAGATGCGCACCGGCAGCTGGTGCTCGCGGCCCTCCAGCCAGCCGGTCGAGGGCTCAGCGCTCGAAGGGGTGCTCATTCGAACAGGTCCGGCGTCGAGGGCTGGCCCACGCCCTTGGGCGCCGTCAGGCCGAGGTGGGCGTAGGCCTTGGCGCAGGCCATGCGGCCGCGCGGCGTGCGCTGGATGAAGCCCTGCTGCAGCAGGAAGGGCTCGATCACGTCTTCGACCGCGTCGCGCGCCTCGGCGATGGCATAGGCCAGGGTCTCGACCCCCGCCGGCCCGCCGGCATAGTTCTCGATCAGGGCCCGCAGGTAGCGGCGATCCAGTGCGTCCAGGCCCATCTCGTCCACGTCGAGGCGGGCGAGCGCGGAGGCGGCGGCCTTGCGGTCGATCACCGCCGCGCCGTCGGCGGCGGCGAAGTCGCGCACCCGGCGCAGCAGGCGACCGGCCACGCGCGGGGTGCCGCGGGCGCGGGCTGCGATCTCCATGGCGCCGTCCGGCGCGAGCTGCGTCCCCAGCTTGGCCGCGGCGCCCAGCAGCACCTTCTGCAGCTCCTCGTGGGTGTAGAACTCCAGCCGGATCGGGATGCCGAAGCGGTCGCGCAGCGGCGTGGCCAGGAGGCCCGCCCGCGTGGTCGCCGCGACCAGGGTGAAGGGCGCGAGGTCGATGCGGATCGAGCGCGCCGACGGCCCCTCGCCGATGATCAGGTCCAGCACATGGTCCTCCATCGCCGGATAGAGGATCTCCTCGACGTTGGCGGCCAGGCGGTGGATCTCGTCGATGAACAGGACGTCGCGCGGTTCCAGGTTGGTCAGGATCGCGGCCAGGTCGCCGGCCTTGGCCAGCACGGGCCCCGAGGTGGCGCGGAAGCCCACGCCCAGCTCGCGGGCGACGATCTGGGCCAGAGTGGTCTTGCCCAGGCCGGGCGGGCCGAACAGCAGCACATGGTCCAGCGCCTCGGCGCGGGCCTTGGCCGCCTCGATGAAGACGCTGAGGTTGCCCTTGGCCTGCTGCTGGCCGACGAACTCGGCGAGGGTTTGAGGCCGCAGCGCCTTGTCGGTCGGCTCGAACGCCTGGGGTTCGCCGGAGACGATGCGGGTCATGGGGTTTGAACCGCGAGAAGGGGAACCACGAAAGGCACGAAAAACACGAAAGGATATGCCCCGCGAGCGCCTTGCGGGCTTCGACGCCGAAGGCGTCCGACCACGATGGACCGCGCCGCTTCGCGGCCTTGGCGGATGGGACCGCCTTTCGTGTTTTTCGTGTTTTTCGTGGTTCCAATCCTCACCGGCCCAGCTCCTGCAGGGCGGCCTTGATCAGGGCGGGGGGTTCGGCGTCTTCGCCCAGGCGGATGGCGGCGGCCTCGACCACGCGGCGGGCGGCGGGCTCGGCGACGCCCAGCCCCATCAGCGCGGCGACGGCCTCGCCCGACGCCGACGGCTTCATGGGCTCAGCGGCGGTCGCCTGGGCGTGGAAGGCCGCCACGGTCCCGCCGTCGGTGATCGGCTTGCCCTTCAGCTCGGTGACGATGCGCAGCGCCAGCTTCGGCCCCACCCCGTTGGCGCGGGCCACCGCGGCCTTGTCCTCGCGCGCCACCGCGGCGGCCAGCTCGGCCGGGGGCAGCACGTCCAGCACGCCCAGCGCCGCCTTCGGCCCCACGCCCTGGATGGTGCGCAGAAGGACGAAGGCCTGGCGGTCCTCGCGGGACAGGAAGCCGTAGAGGGTCATCCCCGTCTGCTCGCCCCAGTGGCTCTCCACGTGCAGCAGCGCCTCGCCGCCGATCTCGGGCAGGCGCGACAGGGTGCGCGCGCCACAGCGCACGACATAGCCCACGCCCATCACGTCGATGAGCGCGTCCTCCTCGCCGACCTCGGCCACCGCGCCGCGCAGTCGGCCTATCATGTGCGAATCACGTTCGGCATGTGTTCCGGAGGAGTACCGCAGAGGCGACTCCGGGGGAATGATACCGCGCTTATACGGCGGTCACTTGTGGGGGTTGGGGACGCCCGAGCCGTACGGCGGGTCGCGCAGGCCGTCGGGGCAATTGTCGATCACGCCCGAGCAGGCGGTGAGGAGCACGGCGGCCAGGGCGCAGAGGGTGAGGGTGCGCATGGCGCACATGGTGGAGCTTGGATTGCGGCGAACTGGTGGCGTCCACGCCGCGCCCAAATCTGCGCGGGTCTTGTAAGAACCGGAAATCCGGTTCACGTTTACCGTGGTTGCGGATGGAAGGGGGCGCGAGCCTGCCGGCCAGACACGTGGCCACCGCGGCTTGGCCGGGGATCACAGGACGTCGCGAAGGGGGAAATGCTCATGAAGGTCAACAGACTCGCCGCCGCCGGCCTCGCGGCGGTCGGCCTGGCGCTGGCGCCGGCCGCCATGGCCGCTCCGCAGGATTCGGTCGGTGCGAGCGCCAAGGAATCGCGGGTGACGCGGCGGCCGAACATCGTCGTCATCCTCGCGGACGACCTCGGCTACAACGACGTCTCGCTGCATGGGAATCCGCTGGTTCGGACGCCCAACATCGATTCCATCGCCCAGGGCGGGGCCCGGTTCGAGAGTGGCTACACGGGCGACGCCGTCTGCGCGACGTCGCGCGCGGCGCTGCTGACCGGCCGCAACTATTCCCGCTATGGCTTCGAATGGCTGCCGAACCTGCCCGGGTTCGTGAACGCCAGGAACGGCAAGTACGTCGTCGAGCGCTATCCGGCCAAGGTGCTGCCGAACGACGGCAAGCCGATCCCGCCTGAGAAGAACGGACTGCCCGACACCGAGCTGACGATGGCCCAGGCCTTGAAGGCCCAGGGGTACCACACCGGCATCGTCGGCAAGTGGCACCTGGGCACCGCGCCCAACCTGCTGCCCCAGCGCCGGGGCTTCGACGAGTTCGTGGGCTTTCCGGGCGGCGCGGCCCTCTACGCGAAGGTGGACGACCCGACGGTGGTCACCGCGAAGCTGCCGTGGAGCGGGATCGACGCCTATCTCTACGACAACCTGACCACCAACGTGTGGCGCGACGGCAAGCCGACGCCGGCGAAGAAGTACATGACCTACGAGCTGGCCGACGAGGCGGCGGCGTTCATCGACCGCAACCGGAAGCAGCCGTTCTTCCTCTACCTGGCGTTCAACTCGCCACACAATCCGATCCAGGCGCCCAGGGCGATCTACGATCGGATGGGGCACATCAAGGACGAGAAGACGCGGGTCTATTATTCGATGATCCAGGCGATGGACGACGGCGTCGGCCAGGTCCTGAAGAAGCTGAAGGATTCCGGGCTGGAGAAGGACACGATCGTCGTGTTCCTGTCCGACAACGGCGGCGCGTCGTATCACCAGATCCCGCAGGAGAACCTTCCCTACCGCGGCTGGAAGACCACCTACTTCGAAGGTGGGGTCCAGGTGCCGTTCTTCATGAAATGGCCGGCGAAGATCCCGGCGGGGACCATGGTTCCCGGCATCGCCTCCAGCCTCGACCTGTTCCCGACCTTCGTCGCCGCGGCAGGCGGCAAGCTGCCCGCCGATCGCGAGTACGACGGGATGGACCTCTCGCCCTCGCTGACCGGCCGGGCGGGGCCGGACGCCCTGCGCGACCGGACGCTCTACTGGCGCAAGGGCGACTACAAGATGGTGCGTTCGGGGAACTGGAAGCTGCAGACCATCGACGACCCGAAAGCCGCCTGGCTCTTTGACCTCGCCACCGATCCCACCGAGCGGACGAACCTGGCGCCCCTGATGCCGGAGAAGGTGCTGGAGCTGAAGGCGCTCTATGCGGCGCAGGAGAAGAAGTACATCGCCCCGGCCTGGCCGGCCACCGCCCGGACCCGCATCAACGTCGACGGCCATCCGCCGGTGATCCCTGGGACGGTCGAGTATGTGGAGTGGATGAATTAGCGGGAGGTCCGGGACGCCTGGCCGGCGGGCTTGTCGCCCGGGCGTGGGCGCCGGGCGTCCGCCGGCGCGGGGCGGCCGTGAAAGCGGGCGCCTCCGCCACCCGCCGCCAAGCTCCCGAACCGCCCGCGGCCAAGTTGTTTGTCGGCTTCGGACGCTTGGCCCACGTTCGGGGATCGACCCCTAGGTGACCTTGGGATGGTCCGCTTTGCGGCGTAGTTGTACTTTCTCGCTGCCTGGCTGATCAGGTGATCCGGACGCCATCGCGTGGGAATGGGGCGCGCATGGCGTCGCCGGAGAATCGCGACAGAGCTTGCCCTATGAGGCGGACGTCGCCTCGCGTGCCAGTAGGAGTAGGCGTGGTCGACATCGATGAGATCTACGACGCCGCCTTCGATCGCGAACGCTTTCCGGCCCTGCTGAGGAAGATCATCCAGGCGATGGGCGCCCAGTGCGGCTTCCTGGCGTGGGTGGACATGGCCGAAGAGACCCGGTTCGAGACCGAGTTCGGCAACGATCCGGCCTTCCTCCAGAGCTACATGACCACCTACGGCGAGCTGGACCTGATGCGGCCGACGCTGCAGGCGGCGGACGAGGGCGTGATCATGCAGGCGTTCTCGCATCTGCAGACGCCGGAAGTGCGGAAGAGCCGGTTCTACAAGGAGTGGCTGGCCCCGCAGGAGATCGTGGACAACCTGGCGGTCAACCTGATCAAGCGCGAGCAGATGTTTGCGCCGATGGCGATCATCCGCACCGGCGATGCGCCGCCGTTCAGCGCCGACGACGTGGCGCGGCTGGAGGCGCTGGTCCCGCACCTGAAGCGGGCGATCTACATGCAGGCCCGGCTGATCCACCAAGCCAACCTGGTGAGCGGCTATCGCAGGATCACGAGCGGTGCGCGCAATGGCGTGATCCTGCTGGACGCCCGGTTGCGGGTTCTCGACCTGGACCCCAGCATCGGGACGCTGACCGGGCTGAAGGTCGGCCAGACCGCGGGCGCGGCGACGGCGTTTGAAGGCGCCGTGCTGCAGACCGTGCGCGACGACGCGCCGGTGGCGATTGCGGTGGCGGGCAATGAGGGTGACCCGGTGACGCTGCTGTGCGTGGCTCAGACGCTGCGACGCGACCCGTTCGGCGACCTGACGGCGGATGGCGCGGCGCACGCGGTCCATGTGATGCGGGTCGACCACGGCTCGCCGGTGGCCTTCGCCAGCATGGCCGAACTCTACAGCCTGACGCCGACAGAGCTGAGGGTGCTGGCCGACGCCTTCGCGCACGGCGACCTGACCATGCTGGGCGAGCGGCTGGGCATGGCCAAGGCCACGGCGCGGACCCACCTGCATCGCATCTACGACAAGACCCAGACCCAGGGGTTCGCGGCGCTCTGCCTCCTGGCGCACCGGTTCGCCCTGCCAGGCTGAGAAAAGCGCGCAGGGTAAACAGATGATGGACGCGCCCGCGCGCGGCTCCGTCTAACGCTCCAGACGGCGCCGGCTTGGCGCCGAGGCTGGGAGAAGTCTTGATGAAACTGGGTCTGGCCCTCGCGGCGATCGCCGTGGCATTGCCGCTGAGCGCCAGTGCGGCGAACGTCTACCTGTTCGATTCCGCGCCGAAGGCGGCCAACTACGAATTCGCGACCTACCTGCCGCCGGGCGAGAATTTCAGCACCGGCAACTACGCGGCGCAGGGCCAGTACGGCTATTTCGATCAGGCGCTTGGCTTCTATTACCGCAAGGACGGGCAGGCGAACTCGGTTCCGCGCTATCAGGCGATGAACACGAGCTTCGTCTATGACCCGTCGACCGAGGGCGCGATCCTGTCGATCGACGCGGCGCTGACGCAGAAGCACTATCTGTATCTGGACGGGCAAGCGGTGACGCCGTCGGCTCCGATCGGCACCACGCTGCGGGTCCTGGCCGAGCAGGACGGCAAACTTTACGAAGCGTCGGCGTTCGGCGGGACCGCGCCTGGCATCCTGGGCTGGAACTACTCATCGCTGACGGGCCTTGTGGCCAGCGACTTCCTGCTGTTCGACCGCGACAATCCCTACGCGCCGCGCACGGAGACAGGGCTCGACTTCGCCGGCGGCCTGATCCGTTTCGGCTTCGAAGTCGTCCCGTCGCGCGTGGTCTACACCAGCGGCAATCCCATCCCCCAGACCAGCTACTCCGACGCCCTCTATGAGGTCGACGACTTCGGAATCACCCTGCGCACCGGCGATATCGTGGCCGGCGGCGGCGTGCCGGAGCCGGCGACCTGGGCGCTGATGATCACCGGCTTCGGCCTGACGGGCGCGGCCCTGCGCCGCCCCCGCGAAGGCGCGCTCGCCGCCTGAACCAAAGATCCCGATCCCGCATCAGGCGGCCGCAGCGATGGGGCCGCCTTTTCTTCTGGGCGGATATCCCCCGTGCGCCCCCGGCGGGCTGATGCAGACGTCCGCTGTCGACCCTTAGCGGACCTTTCGCGAGTTGCTCCTCTCCCACAGCGCTGCCGCGCCTGGGAGAGGAGATGGCTCTCAACCACCCTCCTCAGAACTCCACTGGGTCTCCGTTGAGCGGGCGACGGAGGGGCGGCCTGCAGCCGCCGGACCGCTATTTCCCCGCATAGAGGTCCACGGCCCGCCTGGCGGCGGCGTCGTAGTAAAAGAGGGCCTGTTCGGCGCCTTCGGCGGCGGCGGGGTCCTTGGCGTAGCGCTGGTAGGTCGCCCAGTGGCCATGGGCGTTGCGGCAGTGACTGTCGCGGTCGTTGATGCCCGTGGAATAGCGGAAGGTCTGGTAATTGGCCTGGGTGTAGCCGGCGCAGGCGGACTCCGCGAACAGCCAGTCGAGGCGACCGCGTTCGGCCATAATGCGCTCGCTGTGGGTGGGCTGCTTCTTGATCTCGCCAGCGCCGGCGTAATCGCCGTTGGCGACCGCGCGCTCGATGTCGTCGGCCTGTTTCAGCATCTGGGCGCGCGCGTCGGGCGGAAGCTTGTCGCCCAGCTTTTCCACGTTGGCGCGCATCTGACGGGCCATTTCGAGCATGTGCTGGGCGGTGCTCTGGGCCGAGGCGGGGGCCGGGACGAGCAGCACGGCCGCCGTGGCGGCGGCCAGGGCCAGGCTAAGGACGGTGGCGAGGATGGGTGCGCGCATCCGGGGCGGGTCTCCAGTCAAGGTTCGGAGCCGACAGTACGGCCGAACGCGGGATTCGGACGAGATGGCCGGCTGAGAACAAGTTCGCCTTCAGGGCCGGGTTGGGGGGAAGCTGGGCGGATGACGTCCGGTCCTGCTTCTCCCGCTTCTTCCCGCTCCCGCGCCGTCCGCACCCTGGCGCGACAGCCGGCCCCGGCGGGGATCTATGCCTCGTCCTACCGCCCGGAGGTGGCGGCGGGGATCTGCGCGCGGTTGGCGGCCGGGGAGAGCCTGCGGGCGATCTGCCGGACGGATCCGTCGATGCCGACGGAGAAGACGGTGTGGAACTGGGCGCGGGCGCATCCCGACTTCGCGGCGGCGAAGGACGCGGCGGTGAGCTGGGCGCGGTCGCGGGCGAGGGCGGCGCATTCGGCCCAGGTGGAGGCGCGGGAGGCCCGGTGGTGGGCGCGGGCGCTGTCGTCGCCGGACGGACGCTCGCGCGTGCGGCGTGCGAGCGGCTATTCGCCGGCGCGCGTGGCGCCGATCCTGGATCGGGTGTGCCTGGGTGAGCCCCTGTACCTGGTCTGCCGCGAGCCGGGGACGCCGTCGCTGGGGACGGTCTACAACTGGCTGCGCGCGCACCCAGAGTTCCGGGCGGCCTATGCGCGGGCGAAGGAGGTCGCGTTCGACTACCTGGTCGAGACGTCGGCCGACGCGGCGCCGTGGCTGGGGAACGAGGCGCGTTCGATGCGGGCGTTGCGGCGGATCGAGACGGCGGCGCATCGACGCTGCGCCCAGATCGCGCCCCGGACGTTCGGGAACGGACCGTACGGGCCGGAGTCGTTGCGGGGGGGGGGGGGGGGGGGGGGGGGGGGGGGGGGGGGGGGGGGGGGGGGGGGG